>JBBILK010000443.1:0-2912 GCA_037444965.1 Actinomycetota bacterium
GCCGCTGCGCGGCTGCGTTAGCCGGTTCTGAGGTACAGACGCAGGCCCGGCGCTTCCGCCTGCAGCTCCCGGAAGGCGCTCGCCTCGAGCTGGCGGACGCGCTCGCGCGTGACGCCGAGGATCGTCCCCACCTCCTCGAGCGAGCGCGGCTTCTCGCCGGTGAGGCCGTAGCGGAGCTCGAGCACGCGCCGCATGCGCTCGTTCAGCTTCCCGAGCGCCGCCTGGATCTCCTCGTCTCGCAGGCGCTCGGCCGTGACCGTCTCCGGCTGCTGTGAATGGCGGTCCTCGATCAGGTCGCTGTACACGGAGTCGCCGTCCCCCACCGGCGTCTCGAGGCTGACGAGATCCTCGGTCAGCTCGAGCAGCTCGGCGACGCGCTTCGGCTCGATGCCGACCTGGGCCGAGATCTCCTCGGGTAGCGGGTCGCGAGCGAGCGTCTGGGCGAGCGCCCGCCTCGTTCGCGTCACGCGACGGACCTGGTCGACGACGTGCACCGGCAGCCTGATCGTCCGTCCCTGGTCGGCGATCGCCCGCGTGATCGACTGCCGGATCCACCAGGTCGCGTACGTGGAGAGCTTGAAGCCCTTGCGGTAGTCGAACTTCTCGACCGCCCTGATCAGGCCGAGGTTCCCCTCCTGGATCAGGTCGAGGAGCGGCACGCCGGAGTTGACGTAGTGACGGGCGATCGACATCACGAGACGGAGGTTCGACTCGATCAGCTTCCGCTTCGCGGCCTCGTCGCCTTCGTCCTTGCGGCGTGCGAGCTCGCGCTCTTCCGCCGCGGTCAGCAGCGGGCCGTCTCCGATCTGGCGGACGTAGAGCTTGAGCGGGTCCTGCGTCTCGACGGCTTCCTGCTCCGGTTCCTCCTCGTCCTCCGCCTCGCCCGGCCAGGCGACCGCCTGCTCCTCCGCGGCCTCCTGCTCGTCGGCCGCAGGCGATTGCCCGGGAATGTCGGGGACGAGCTCGAGGCGGCGAGTGTCGGGTCCGTCCTCGCCGTCGGGCGGACGATCAGGAAGCGGTCGGCGACCCACGCACCCTTCATCGGCAGTCAGGGGACGCCGCTTGAGGTTGCGGTCAGCCGGCGCGCACCCGGCCCGCTCGAGACACCTTGACCCCGTCCGCGACGAGCCGCTCGCGAATCAGGAACTGGAGCGCCGACCACGCCCCCTTGCCGGCGCCGGCCGCCCGGTAGACCTGCCATTCCGTGAGCAGCGCGGGGTCCTTTCGCCTCGCCGCCGCCCAGTCCGCGAACCGGGGCAGCCGGCCGAGCTCCCGCGCGAGGCGGGCGCCCTGGTCGACCGCCCGGTCGAGGCGCTCCTCGCCGACCGGCAGGTCGTAGCCGGCTTCCCGGAGCGCGGCCGTCAGCGAACCGAACGTGTGCCAGTAGAGCGACTTCGAGGGCATTCGTCCCCGCCGGGCCTCGAGATCTCGCGACGTCGGTACGCGGCCGAGCTCGTCCCCGAGCTCGCGCAGCAGCCGCAGGAGGTCCTCGCGCGTCGCGAAGCGCCGCGGCACGAGGCCCGCCCGCCGCTTGGCCGCGTTCCAGCTACCGAACCGCTCGACGACCGTCTGCGGATGGACGGAGGTTGCCGGATCGGCGTCGAACTCCCGCATCGTCGGCGACCGGCCCAGCCGCCGGGCGCAGGCCTGGAGCTCGGCGACGATCTGGCGGTCGGTGTAGCGGCGCCGCAGGTCCTGGCGGAACGACGCCAGCTCCTGCGCGTCGATCCGTGCGAGCACCTCCGGTCGCCTTTTGCGTCCCATACACCTGCAAATCAGGATAGATCATTCTGTCCTCTCTGCAAATAGCCGAGCCTGGCGAGCTGGTCTCCGGCCTCTGCCTCCACCTCCTGCACCTGCTCGGGCTCGAGCTCGTCGCGGTAGCGGCCGACGGACAGGTCGTGCGCCGCCGCGAGCGTCTCGGCGAGCGGTCCGAGCGGCGCCTCGACGAAGGCCGCGAGCTCCGCCGCCACGACGGCGGGGTCGGACACCAGGCGTTCGTAGCGCAACGCGAGCACGCGTCCGCGGATCGCAGCGGCTGCCTCCGTGTAGCGCCGCCAGGCCCAGGCGGCCCGCCTCACGTCGCTCGCGCTGCTGAACTCGGCTTCGCGACCACGCTCGACCCAGAAGCGGGAGTGCGCTCCGAGCGCGAGCCCGGCGTCGTCGCTGTCCGTGCGCTCGGCCCTCAGCCAGCCCCGCTCGTGCAGCGAGCAGACGACGTCGCGACCGTCGCGGACGAGGTGAACGAAGCACGCCTGCGGAAACGCGAGCGCGACCGCCTCCGCGACGAACACCGTCTCCGGCGTCTGCTCGACGGCCCGCAGGCCGCCGGTCAGCCCGAGGCGCCGCGCGGTCGTGAGCAGCCGCCGGATCCGTGGCGCGGCCTCGGCCGGCTCGAGCGCAGCAAGCTGCGGGATCGCCGCCTTGAGCGCGGCCACCTCGCCGAGGTCGACGAACCCCGGGCACGAGCCGATCGCCCGCGCGGTGAACGTCGTGCCGGAACGGGGGCTGCCGATCACGAACACCATCCGCTCCTCCAGTGGCCCGAGGGCCCCCTTCACGCTCAGGCGGCGGCCGCGCAGGACGCGGCGGGCGCTGCGAAGCTGCAGGGCGGTCGAGCGGAGCGGCGCAAGCACGCCGGTATCGTGTCACGTCGTGAAGGTCGTCTGTGGCCATCTCTATCCGGACTACCTGAACATCTACGCGGATCGCGGCAACATCGCCGTCCTCGAGCGGCGGGCGACCTGGCGAGGGATCGGCTTCGACTACCGGGCGATCGGCATCGGCGACCCGCTGCCGACCAGCGCGACCAACGGCGCCGGCGTCGGCGAAGTGCTCGACAAGATCGACGAGGCGTTGCCGCTGGTCCCGGAAGATCAGGAGCAGAAGACGGTACGCGTCGCGATCGTCGG
>JBBILK010000444.1:0-2908 GCA_037444965.1 Actinomycetota bacterium
GCCACACCACGGTCGCGGAGTCGACGCCGACCGCGTGCGCCGAGTGCGGCTCCACGCAGCTGACGCAGGACGAGGACGTGCTCGACACCTGGTTCTCGTCGGCGCTCTGGCCGTTCGCGACGCTCGGCTGGCCCGAGCGCACGCCCGATCTCGAGGCGTTCTACCCCGGCGACGTCAACGTCACCGCCCGGGAGATCATCTTCCTCTGGGTGGCGCGGATGATCATGGCGGGGATCGAGCTGATGGGCGACATCCCGTTCCGCGACGTGATCATCAACTCGACCGTGCTCGCGCCCGACGGGCGGCGGATGTCGAAGAGCCTCGGCACCGGCGTCGACCCGCTCGACGTGATCGACGCGCACGGGGCCGACGCGACCCGCTACGGGCTCTGCAAGATGACGTCCACCCAGGACGTGCGCTTCTCGATCGGGGCGATCGAGGAGGGCCGGCGCCTCGCGAACAAGCTCTGGAACGCAGCTCGGCTCCTGCTCAGCGCAGGAGCCGAGGAGCCGCAAGCGAGACCGCGCGAGCCGATCGAGCGGTGGATCCTCGCCCGCATCGAAGGCGTCCGGCAGGGGGTCGAAGAGGACTTGCAGGCCTACCGCTTCGCGGCCGCGACGGACTCCCTCTACCACCTGACCTTCGACGACTTCTGCGACTGGTACGCCGAGGCGATCAAGCCCCGGCTCTACGCGAAGGATCCCGACGCGCTCGCCACCGCGCTGTACGCGCTCGAGCGCCTGCTCGCGCTGCTCCACCCGATCATGCCGCACGTGACCGAGGAGATCTGGTCGCAGCTCCCGACCCGGGAAGGCCGGTTGATCGTCTCGCCCTGGCCGGGAGCGGACGGCTCGGCGGAGGACGGGACGATCTCGATGGAGCTCGTCAAGTCGGCCGCCGCGACGTTCCGGCGAAGCGGCGTCCGGCTCGAGCTGAACAGCGAGGAGGCGAAGATCTTCGAGGCCGTCGTCAGGCCCGAGCGGGTGAGGGTGAACGGCGACGTCGAACGGGAGCGAGAACGGCTCCGCAAGGAGATCGCGCGGGCCGAGGGGATGCTCGCGAACGAGCGCTTCGTGGCGAGAGCACCCGCCGAGGTCGTCGAGGCGGAGCGCACGAAGCTCACCCGCTACCGGCGCGAGCTCGATGCGCTCGGAGACTGACTGGGTCGAGTCGCTCAGCCCCTGGCCGCGCGACGGCTTCGGGCTCGGCCGCATGCGCGCCCTGCTCGCGAAGCTCGGCGAGCCACAGCTCGCCTACCCGTCGATCCACGTCGTCGGTACGAACGGCAAGACGACGACAACTCGGACGATCGAGGAGACGCTCCTGCGCGAGGGCCTCCAGGTCGGCGCGTACACGTCGCCCCACGTCACCGGCTGGGCCGAGCGGATTCGCGTCGGTGGTCGCGAGGCGGATTTCGAGCGGGCCGTCGAGCGGATCCGGCCGGCGGCTGAGGCGCTCGGCGCGACGCAGTTCGAGGTCCTGACCGCCGCCGCCCTTGCCGAGTTCGCCGCCGCGGCGGTCGACGTGGCCGCCGTCGAGGCCGGCCTGGGGGGCCGCCACGACGCGACGAACGTGCTCCGCTCGCCCGTACAGGTGCTCACGAACGTCGCTCTCGAGCACCGGCAGGTGCTCGGCTCGACCCGCGAGGCGATCGCCTGCGAGAAGCTGGCCGTCGTCCAGCGGGGCGCGACCGTCGTCCTCGGCGAGCCGGAGTGGGAGGAGCTCGCCCGGGCGAACGGCGCCTCCAGGGTCGTGGTCGAGACCCGCGGCAACCGCTGGCTGGCCGCGGCGGCGGTCGAGGCGTTCCTCGGCCGGTACGTCGAGCCCGCCGTGGTCCGGCTGCCGGGGCACCTCGAGCGTCGCGCCGGGGAGATCTGGGACGGCGCCCACACGCCGGAAGCGATCCGCTACATCGCGCCGAGCCTGCCCGAGCTCGGCGCCGCCGTCGTCTCGCTGCTCGACGACAAGGACGCCGGCGGGATCCTCCGGATCCTGGCGCAGCACGCCCGGACACTCGTGGCGACGTCGTCCTCGCACGAGCGCGCCGTCCCCGCGCAGGTGCTCGCCGAGCAAGCCAGGCCGTTCTTCGATCGGGTCGAGCCGGTGGCCGACCCGCGGGAGGCCCTCGAGCGCGCACACGAGCTCGCCGGCCCGGGCGTCGTGCTCGTCACCGGCTCCTTCTACCTGCTCGCGGACCTGGCCGCCGCCGTCCGGCCGGGGCGCGTACCATGGGCCGTACCGCCGAGAAGCTGAGCGCGATCGCGCTCGCCGTGGTCGTCGTCGTTGCGCTCATGGCGATCGCGTTCGGGGTCGGCTACCTCGTCGGCAAGATTCTGCTCTAGCGCGGCGAAGAGGGTGCCGATGTTCCTGCTCCAGGAGACGCCGACCACCACGAACGACGACATCTTCCAGGATGTCCGCGACTTCTTCGACTCCGACGTCTGGGCCGTCGTCGCGAACGTCGCCATCTTCTTCGCGGTCGCGTTCTGGATCGCAACCGCCTACTGGGTCTACAAGGACGCGCGCCGGCGGATCGAAGACCCGTGGCTGATCGCCGTCGCCGTCGCGCTCGGGATCTTCCCGCCTTTCGCCGGCCCGCTCATCTACATGCTCTTCCGGCCGCCCGAGTACCTCGACGAGGTGCGCGAGCGGGAGCTCGAGATCAGGGCGATCGAGGAGCAGATCGGCCACGACGAGCGCTGCCCCGTCTGCCGCGCCGGGGTCTCGTCGAGCTTCCTCGTTTGCCCGATCTGCACGACGCGGCTCCGCCAGGCGTGCCGCCACTGCCAGCAGCCGCTCGAGCCGCTCTGGCAGCTGTGCCCGTACTGCGAGACGCCGGTGGAGCGCCCGTCCGAGCACACCCAACCTCTGTAGGGGCCGGATCTCCCCGGCCCACGGCCTGCGGACG
>JBBILK010000445.1:0-2906 GCA_037444965.1 Actinomycetota bacterium
TGGCGACGCTGGCGTCGCATCTGTACGCGGGTACCTGCCGGTGGCTGGAGCTGGTCTGTGAGCTCGACCGGCGCGGCGACTGGTGCGAGGCGGGGCAGGGCTCGTGCGCGGAGTGGCTTGCCTGGCGTTGCGCGCTCACGCCCAGGGCGGCGCGCGAGCACGTGCGGGTCGCGCGCCGTCTGCCCGAGCTGCCGCTCGTCCATGGGGCGTTCGCCCGCGGCGAGCTCTCCTACGCGAAAGTGCGCGCCCTGACCCGGGTCGCGACCGCGAAGAGCGAGCAGGAGCTGCTCCAGCTCGCTCAGGTCCTGAGCGCAGCCCAGCTGGAGCGGGCAGTCAGGGCCTACCGGCGCGTCAGCACGGAGGAGGCGATCGAGCTGCAGGAGGAGGCCTACCTGAGCGTGTTCTGGGAGCCGGACGGGTCGCTCGCCCTGCACGGGCGCCTCGCCCCCGAAGACGGGGCGCTCCTGTTGCGCGCCCTCGAGGCTGTGCGCGACACGCGCTGGAACGGAGGGCGCGGTTCCGCGGAACCGCGGCCCGCCCGCCAGGCCTCGAACGCCGAGGCGCTGGTCGCGGTCGCCGAAGCCGCGCTCGCCCACCCCGGCGAGAGCCGCCCCGGCGGCGAGCGCTACCAGATCGTCGTCCACACCGACGAGCGCGCCCTCGCAGGCGACGGGGAGGGCGGCTTGGAGCTCGAAGACGGAAGCGCGCTCTGCCCCGAGACCGCGC
The DNA here is from genome assembly GCA_037444965.1 of Actinomycetota bacterium. Taxonomy (GTDB): domain Bacteria; phylum Actinomycetota; class Thermoleophilia; order Gaiellales; family Gaiellaceae; genus JBBILK01. The sequence continues at coordinate 727 of JBBILK010000445.1, forward strand.
GCAGGCTCGCCTGCGACGCCTCACTCGTCCGAAACAACCGAAAAACACGGGTGATCCCGCCCGCCATGCGCCGCGCGCTCAGAGCGCGCGACCGCGGCTGCCGCTTCCCGGGCTGCGAGAACCGCCGCTTCCTCGACGCCCACCACCTCCACCACTGGGCCAGAGGCGGCCCCACCGCGCTCGGCAACCTCGTCCTGCTCTGCCGCCACCACCACCGGCTCGTCCACGAAGCAGGCTGGCACATCGACCGACACGGACGCTTCCACGACCCCCGCGGCCGCCCACACCCCGCCGTGCCCCCGCTCCCGCGCGGCCACCCCAACCAGCTCCTCGCCCGCCACCGCGACCACGCGATCGACGCCGACACCCTCCAGCCCGGTGCGGGCGAGCGCATCGATCTCGCCGACGCCGTCGACGCACTGCTCTCCGTCTCACCCCAACAGCGAGTCGGCGCGGACGTGGCGTCTTCATGGAGCTAGCCGGACTCGAACCGGCGACCTCCTGGGTGCGATCCAGGCGCTCTCCCAGCTGAGCTATAGCCCCGCGCGGCGCATTCTAGCCGCGCCCGGCGCCTACCCGGACGGCTCGCCGGCTCTGCCTTCGAAGAGCTTGCCGGCGCGGATGCGCGCCGCCATGTCCTTCGACTCCTCGCGGTAGACGGAGCCGTCCTCGAACTCGATCCACGGGAACAGCTTCTGGCCGGTTCGCTCGATCGTGCTCGTGCGCCTCGAGCGAGGCAGACCGTAGCCCTCGTTCACGACCTCGTAGTCGATCCCCATCTCGTCGAGCGCGACCTGGACGCGGTGGCACGGGTGGGCGTCGATCTTCGCCCACGTACCCGCGCAGCGATGCAGCTTGACCCTGACCATCGAGCCCTCCTCTCCGGATGCTCGCCGAATCCTGCGGCCGCAGCCCGCTCCCGTCAAGATGGCGGTTCGGCAGCTCGACGAACGGAGGACACGATGGGGAAGGCGGTGCTCACGGAGCCGAAGCGGACGGCCCTCGAGTGGGTCTCCGCGAACGAGGCCTGGCTCTCCGAGACGACGAGGACGATCTGGGACTTCCATGAGCCCGCCTGGCGCGAGTACCGCTCGGCCGCCCACTACGTCGGCCTGCTGCGCGAGCGGGGGTTCGAGGTCGAGGAGGGCTCGGGCGGGATGCCGACCGCGTTCCGGGCGAGCTTCGGCCGGGGAAGCCCGGTGCTCGCCGCCTACGCCGAGTACGACGCCGTCCCCGGGAACAGCCAGGAGGCGGTGCCGTACCGCAAGCCGCGCGAGGGCGTCCACGAGCAGGCGGCCGGGCACACCGACCCCCACTCCGCGCTCGGCACCGGAGCGCTCGGCGGCGTGCTCGCCGCGAAGGCGGCGATGGAGCGCCACGGGCTGACGGGAACGCTCGTCCTCTTCGGTGAGCCGGCGGAGAAGGTGTGCGGCTCGAAGCCCGTGCACGCGGCGAAGGGCTACTACGACCGCCTCGACGCCGCGATCAGCTTCCACCCGGCCTGGGTTCCGTCCCACGCGAACACGGTCTACTGGGACACGCACTGCGGCTCGTACTGGAGCGCCGTCTACACGTTCGAGTGCGAGGAGCCGGAGACCTGGGCCACGGTCGGCACGGGCGAGCGGTCGAACCCGCACACCGCCGCCCGAGCGCCGGGGGCGATCGACGCGGTCTGCCTCATGTACACCGCCTCGAAGACGCTCAAGGAGGCGATGCTTCCCCACACGGGCACCTGGAACGTGAACGAGGCGATCCTCGCGGCGGGCCAGGCGACAGCCGACAACGAGCCGCCCCGCTTCAGCCAGATCCAGTACGCGAGCCGGGCGCCCACGCTCGCGATGCAGGAGCGGATCTTCGCCGTCCTCGACCGGAACGCCGAGCACGTCGCCGCGATCACGCACTGCACCGTCCGCAAGGGCTGGGTGACGAAGACCCGGCCCGGGCTCCCGAACCACGCGCTCGCCGAGCTCACCTACGCGAACCTCGAGCTCGCCGGGCCACCCGTCTGGGGCGAGGAGGCGAGAGCGTTCGGGCGCGAGATCCAGGGAAACCTCGGCCTCGAGCCGATGGCCGAGCCGCTGCTTTCCCGCATGTCGGACCTGCGCGCGCCGCAGGACTACGAGACTCACGTGCGCGGCGAGATCCCGCCGTGGCAGGAGCACTACACCTCCGACGACTAC
>JBBILK010000446.1:0-2895 GCA_037444965.1 Actinomycetota bacterium
GAGCACTGGCCGGCCGGCGAGTAGCGCTGACCGCCCCGGGCTGAAGCTCCGGCGACCACCGACGCTCGACGCGTCGCATCCGCCTGTCACGGGCTCTCCGTCCACGAGACGTCGTTCGCGACGACCGGGATGACGGTCACCGGCGCGAGGCCGGGCCAGGCGAGCACGGCGATCCCCTCCTTCGTCGCGGCCGCGACGTAGCGCCCGCTCGGCGACCACGCGGCGAAGCGTGAGCGCGGGAAGGACGAGACGGGCTCGCCCCCGGGAAGCAGGACGACCCGCACGCGCCCCTCCGCCGCGTCGAGGTACCAGAGCGCGTCCCCGCCGGGTGCGACGGCGATCGCGGCCGGCAGCGCCCGCTCGGGAAGGTGGACGGGGCGGCCGACCAAGCCGTTCTCCGACAGGACGGCGAGGACTCCGCTGCTCGGGAAGACCTGCCGGTCGCTGAGGACGACGAGCGAGGCGACGAGCCGGCCGCCACCGCCGCCGAGCGCGCTCACCTCGCGCCGCGCCCCCTCGGGCACGTCCGGCAACAGACCGGCGATCGCCTCGGAATCGAGCACGGTCTCGCCTCCGAGCTCGATCGAGAGGGGACTCAGCTTCGCGGCGGCGAGCCCCGCGTCGACCCAGACCGGGAAGCAGAGGCCGGCTCCGTGGAGCCCCGCGCCGTCGAGCGGGCGGACGTCGAGCACGGCACCCTCCGCAGCCGCGAAGCAACCGGCGAAGGCCAGCGAGTCCGGGGCCCAGGCGAGCTCGGAGGCGAGGAAGCCCGGCTCGTGCCGGAGCACCCTGCCCTCGCCGGCTCTCCCCTCGAGCAGCACGAGGCCCCGGCCCTCGAGACCGTCGGCACGGTTTGCGGCCAGCGCGATCGCGCGTGAGCCGTCCGGTGCCGGCCAGAGGCGGCAGTGCTCGTCGGGCAGATGCGCGACCGCGCCGGAGGCGAGCTCGACGGAGCCGGCGGCGCAGTCCTCGTCCGACCACCAGAGGATCCCTCCCTCCTCTCGGAGCTCGCCGGGGAGGGGCAGGAGCGCCGGCAGCTCGCCCTCGGTGACCGTCTCCTCGGGCGTCGTCTCGCCGGTGTCGGGCACGCTGGCGTTCGTGCGCTGCGGCCCGGGCCGGAGCGTCGCGGGCCCGCCGCCCGAGCGGACGACGTTGACGGTCGCGGCGACGGCGAGCGCGACCAGGAAGAGCACGAGGGCCGCGTCGAGCCAGCGCAGCCCGCGAGGCTTACTCCTCGCCGAGGTAGGCCTTCCGAACCCGCTCGTTTGCCTTCAGCGCCGCCGCGGAGTCCGTGAGCGCGATCGAGCCGGTCTCGAGGACGTAGCCGCGGTCGGCGTGGTCGAGCGCCATCAGCGCGTTCTGCTCGACGAGCAGGATCGGCGTTCCCTGCTCGTTGATCTCGCGGACGATCTCGAAGATCCGCTCGACGAAGATCGGAGCGAGACCCATCGACGGCTCGTCCAGCATGAGCAGCTTCGGCCGCGCCATCAGCGCCCGTCCCATGGCGCACATCTGCTGCTCGCCGCCGGAGAGCGTCCCCGCCTTCTGGCTTCGCCGCTCGTGGAGGCGCGGGAAGAGGGTGAACACACGCTCGAGGTCCTCCACGATCGCCGCCTTGTCCTCGCGCTGGAGCGCGCCCATCTCGAGATTCTCGAGCACGCTCATGTACGGGAACAGGCGCCGCCCTTCCGGCGACTGCGAGATCCCCATCTTCACGATCGTGTGGGGAGCCTCGTGGGTGATGTCCCGGCCGAGGAAGCGGATCGAGCCTCGCCGCGGATGGCTGAGGCCGTTGATCGTCCGCAGCGTGGTCGACTTGCCGGCGCCGTTCGCTCCGATCAGCGTGACGACTTCGCTCTCGCGCACCTCGAGCGTCACGCCCTTCACCGCATGGATGGCGCCGTAGTACGTGTGGATGTCCTCGACCTCGAGGATCACGTTCCGCTTCTCGGTCACGCTCATCCCGCGGTCGCGGCCCTTCCGAGGTAGGCCTCGATCACCCGCTCGTTCCCCTGGATCTCCGCGGGGGTTCCCTCGGCGATCTTCTCGCCGTAGTCGAGCACCGTGACACGGTCGGAGACACCCATCACGACCTTCATGTCGTGCTCGATCAGGAGCACGGTGAGCTTCCTGTCGGTGCGCAGCACCTCGACGAACCTGGTGAACTCGAGCGTCTCCTGGGGGTTCATGCCTGCGGTCGGCTCGTCGAGCAGGAGCAGCTTCGGCTGCGTCGCGAGCGCGCGGGCGACCTCGAGGCGCCGCTGGTCGCCGTAGGCGAGGTTCCGCGCATACTCCTCCTCGCGCCCTCGCAGCTTGCAGAACTCGAGCAGCTCGTGCGCGCGCTCCCTCGACTCGCGCTCCTCCCGGCGTACCCGCGGCAGGCCGAGGATCGAGCCGACGATTCCTCCCTTCGTACGGGAATGCATGCCGACCATGACGTTCTCGAGCGCGCTCATCTGCTGGAAGAGCCGGATGTTCTGGAACGTTCGGCCCATGCCGCGCTCCACCACCGCATGCGGCGGCTTGCCGGTGATGTCCTCGCCGTCGAACTCGACCACGCCTGCCGTCGGCTTGTAGACGCCGGTCAGTACGTTGAAGAGCGTCGTCTTGCCGGCGCCGTTCGGACCGATCAGGCTGACGATCGCATTCAGCGGAATGGCGAAGTCGACGTCGTTGACCGCGACGAGGCCGCCGAACTCCTTTCGCACCGCCCTCGCCACCAGCAGATCCGCCGTCACGCCCGCTCTCCCGCGCCGGGCTCGTCGCCGGCTCGCACGTCGTAGAGCGGCCGATCGTGCACGCCTTCTTCGAGCTCGCGTTTTCGCCGCCGCTCCGGGATCAGCCCCTGCGGACGGAACAGCATCATCACGACGATGATCAGGCCGTAGATGCCGT
>JBBILK010000447.1:0-2889 GCA_037444965.1 Actinomycetota bacterium
GCTGCGGTGCCCTTGTCGGCAGCGACGACGAGGTAGGGATCGCCGTCGTCGAGCACCCGCACGTTCGGCGGATGCACCGTCGAGCCGTCCACGAGGTTGTCCGTCAGATCGAGCATGCCCCGGATCAGCGTCGAGTAGCAGCGAACGACCTCCGCCTGCACCTCCTCCCGGCCGGCCGGCGGCGCCTTCAGCACGAACCCGCCCTTGGAGCCGACCGGGACGATCACCGCGTTCTTCACCATCTGCGCCTTCATCAGCCCGAGGATCTCGGTCCGGTAGTCCTCCTTCCGGTCCGACCAGCGGATGCCGCCCCGCGCGACCTTGCCGCCGCGCACGTGGATTCCCTCCATCCTGGGCGAGTAGACGAAGATCTCGTAGAGCGGGCACGGTTTCGGCATCTCGGGCACCCTCGCCGACTCGAGCTTGAAGGACAGGTACGAGCGGCCGGGGCAGAAGGCGTTCGTGCGGAGCGTGGCCAGGATCAGCCCCAGCTGCGCCCGCAGGATCCGGTCCTCGTCGAGCGACTTGACCTCGTCGAGCTCCCGGCCGATCTCGGCGACGAGGTCGGCCTCGGCGTCGAGGTCGCGCTCCCGGCTCGGATCGAAGCGCCGCTCGAACAGCTCGATCAGCATCCGCGCGATGTGCGAGTTCCGCGCGTACGCCTCGTTCTTGTACTCGACCCCGAAGGCGGCGCCGACCCGCAGCCGGTACGTCCGGTACGCACGCAGGACGGCGACCTGGCGCCAGGTCAGTCCCGCGGAGATGACGAGGCGGTTCAGGGAGTCCGACTCCGCCTCCCCTCGCCAGACGGCGGAGATGCAGTCGGCGACGGTCTCGGCGCACGCGCTCAGGTCGAGGCAGCGGCCGTGCGTGTCGAGGACGCCGAAGTCGTGCAGGAACGTCTCCCCGTCGCCGCCGACGAGCCGCGTCGGCACCTCCTCGATCACCGTCAGCCCGAGGTCCTCGAGAATCGGCACGAAGTCCGAGAGAACGACCTTGCCCCCTGTCTTGTAGAGCCCGACTCGGGTCAGGTTCTGATCCTTGTCCCGCTCGTTCTGGAGGCCGACGACGAACGTCGAGTCGCCCGCCGCGAGCCGCTCGAACTGCTCGATGTCGAGGACTGCCAGGTAGACGTCCGTCGACGACTTGTAGTAGTCGGGGAAGCGGCGAGCGTACTCGTCGGCCAGCGCCGACCCGCGCTCCTCTCCGTGCATCGCGATCAGGCGCTCTCGCAGCCGGTCGTCCCAGGTGCGGGCGAGGGTGACCACCTCCTGCTCGAGCTGCGCGAACGAGAGGTCCGGGATCTCGCGGGCGACGCGGATGGTGAAGTGGATCTGCGCGGGATCGGCCTCCCCGAGCGTCAGGTGGTAGTCGATCGACGTGCCCTTGAAGCGCTCGAGGAAGAGCTCCTGCAGCTCGTGGCGGAGCTCGGCGCTGAAGTGGTCGCGCGGGAGCGCAACGAGGACGGAGACGCGCCGGTCGGGGATGTCACGGCGCACGAAGAGCTGGATCTGCCCCCGCTCCTGGAAGTGGAGCAGCGAGACGATCGTCCGTCTCAGGTCGTTCACTCCGGCGGCGAACAGCTCGTCCTTCGGATACGACTCGAACAGCTCGACCGTCGTTCGGTAGTCGTGCGAGCCCTCGAAGAAGTCCTCCGCCTCCATGATCTGGCGGAGCTTCCGCTTGAGGATCGGGATCTCGCTCGCGGGCGCCATGTACGCCTTCGAGGTGAAGAGGCCGAGCAGCCGCATGGCGCCGGTGACCGCTCCGCTCCGGTCGACCCGCTTCACGGTCACGTCCTCCATCCGTGCGTGGCGGTGGACCGTGGCGAAGCGGTTCGTCTTCGAGACGACGAGGAGGCCGCCCGCGATCAGGCGCTCGCGGAGCCTCGGGTCGAGCTCCTCGAGCGCGAGCGGCCGCTGGAACCGCGAGCCGCGGTCGTCGGAGAGGATGCCGAGCCCGCGCCCGGCGACGACGGAGATCGTCCCGGCCTCGATCGTGTACTCGCGGTAGCCGAGGAAGACGAAGTTGTCGTCGAGGAGCCAGTCGAGGAACTGGACGGTCTCCTCGACCTCGTCCGCCGCGAAGCCGGCCTTCACGCCGCGGGTGGAGTCGATCATCTCGCGCACGCGGCTGCGCATGGGCTCGAAGTCCCGGGTCACGTCGCGGTTGTCGACGAGCACCGAGCGGATCTGCCGCTCGAGCGCGGCGAGCTCCTCCGCCGTGAGGTGGCGGCCGACTTCGAAGTGCATGACCGACTCGCGGACGGCGGCGTCGCGGACGTGCAGCACGCGGCGGATCCGACCCTGCTCGTCTCGCTCCGTCCCGATCACTGGGTGGATGACGAGCCTCGTCTCGAGCTCGGCAGCCGCGAGCGCGTTCGAGACCGACTCGACGAGGAAGGCGGCGTCCTCGCAGCTCGTCTCGACGACGCTGCCCACCGTCTGGTAGCCGTCGTCCGCGAGCGTGGGGTTGAACGCCCGCACGGCGAACGGCTCTGTCGAGCGTCCGTCCGCGAGCTCGAAGGCCCCCATCACCTGGCCGAACAGCTCCTCGGCCGTCAGCTCCGTCTCCGTCTCCGGCGGGATGCGCCGCACGTAGGCGCGCGCGAACTCCTGCACCGCCTCGACTCGGTCGGGCGCGACCTTCTGCTCGATCCGGGCGAGCAGCTCCCGGACGAGCGGGCTCGGGCCTGCCACCGCTCCGGGGTCTGCCACGCTCGTCATCGTCCGGCTCGCCTCACCGTGTCAGGTCGTCGGCCATCTCCTCGAACGCCGCGATGAACCGGTCGCAATCCTCGAGCGAGTGCACGATCGAGAGCGTCCACTCCTCCTCCCGTCCGGGCGTCATGAAGATGCCGCGGTTCATGTTGTAGAGCCACGAGAGGTC
>JBBILK010000448.1:0-2886 GCA_037444965.1 Actinomycetota bacterium
CGCCTCCGCCGCCGCGGCGGCAGGGCGGCCGCCGCTCGACGTCCAGGCGGCCAGACGCGACCGCCGCGAATGGTCGCTCGCCGTGCGTGAGCTTCGCCTCGAGGAGCTCACGCCGCCGGACGGGGTCGAAGCCGAGAGCCTGGTCGCCGCCGTCGCGCCGGACGGGACGAGGACCTGCCTCGTGGACGGCGAGGAGGTCGCCGAGCCGGCCGGCCCGGTCGCCGAGGCGCTCGAGCTGCTCGAGCTGCGCGGACGCGAGCGGTTCGCCGCCTTCGTCGCGCAGGCGGAGCGGGTCGCTCCCGGCCGCTGGGAGCTCACGATCGATCCCCTCTGACCGCTACCCTTCGGGCGATGCCTCAGAACTACGGTGCACTGGAGGGGTTCCTCCGCATGGGGGAGGGACGCCGGCTCAAGCGGCTCGCCGAGCAGGCCGCCTACGTCGCCTCGCTCGAGCCCGACTTCGAGTCGCTCTCGGACGCCGAGCTGGCGGCGAAGACGGCGGAGTTCAAGCAGCGGCACGAGAACGGGGAGGAGCTCGAGGAGCTCGTCTTCGAGGCGTACGCGGCCGTTCGCGAGGCGGCCAGGCGAACCCTCGGGATGCGCCACTTCGACGTCCAGGTGATGGGGGCGATCGTCCTGCACGAGGGCGACATCGCGGAGATGAAGACCGGGGAGGGGAAGACCCTGGTCGCGACGATGCCCCTCTACCTCAACGCGCTCACCGGAGACAACGTCCACCTCGTCACGGTCAACGACTACCTGGCGCGGCGCGATACCGAGTGGATGGGGCCGGTCTACCAGGCGCTCGGGATGCGGGCCGCGTCGATCCGCAACCTGATGCCGTTCCGCGACAAGCGCGAGGCGTACGCGGCCGACATCACCTACGGCACGAACTCCGAGTTCGGCTTCGACTACCTCCGCGACAACATGGCCGTCTCGCTCGAGAGCTGCGTCCAGCGCGGCCACGCCTACGCGATCGTCGACGAGGTCGACTCGATCCTCATCGACGAGGCCCGGACCCCGCTCATCATCTCGGGCCAGCCGGAGACCGCCGCCAAGACCTACTACGACTTCGCCCGGGTCGTCAAGGACCTGAAGGGCGTCCCTGCCAAGTTCGTGCCCAAGGGCGTGGCGAGGCCGGAGGACGATGCCGACTACGAGTTCGACGAGAAGTTCAAGACCGTCTCGCCGCGGGAGTCCGCGATCGAGAAGGTCGAGCAGTCGCTCGGGATCGAGAACCTCTACGACCCGCGCAACGCCCAGCTCGTCAACCACCTGATCCAGGCGCTGAAGGCCGAGTCGCTCTACCAGCGCGACGTCGACTACGTCGTGATCGACGGCGAGGTCAAGATCGTCGACGAGTTCACCGGCCGGATCATGGAAGGCCGCCGCTGGTCGGAAGGCCTCCACCAGGCGGTCGAGGCCAAGGAGCGGGTGCCGATCAAGGAGGAGCACGTCACCCTCGCGACGATCACCCTGCAGAACTACTTCCGCCTCTACGAGAAGCTCGCCGGGATGACGGGCACGGCGAAGACGGAGGAGAAGGAGTTCCAGGAGATCTACGGCCTCGCGGTGGTCGAGATCCCGACGAACGTGCCGGTCGCCCGGGCCGACCAGAACGACTACATCTACAAGACGAAGGACGCGAAGTACGACGCCGTCATCGCCGACATCGCGGAGCGGCACGAACGCGGGCAGCCCGTCCTCGTGGGCACGATCTCGGTCGAGGTGTCGGAGCACCTCTCGCAGCTCCTCACCCGGCAGGGGATCCCGCACAACGTCCTGAACGCGAAGCAGCACGAGCGGGAGGCGGAGATCATCAAGGACGCCGGCGAGCGCGGCGCCGTCACGATCGCGACGAACATGGCCGGCCGCGGCGTCGACATCAAGCTCGGAGAGGGCGTCCGGGAGCTCGGCGGGCTCTATGTGCTCGGCACGGAGCGCCACGAGGCGCGGCGCATCGACAACCAGCTCCGCGGGCGCTCCGGGCGGCAGGGCGACCCGGGCGAGTCGCGCTTCTACCTCTCGGGCCAGGACGACCTCGTGCGTCTGTTCGCCGGCGACCGGATCTACAACATCATCAACCGCTTCAAGCTGCCGGACGACCAGCCGATGGAGGCCGGGATCCTGACGAAGCAGATCGAGGGCGCGCAGAAGAAGGTCGAGGAGCAGAACTTCGTCACGCGCAAGAACGTCCTCAAGTACGACGACGTCATGAACATCCAGCGGATGGTCATCTACGAGCAGCGCCGCCGCGTGCTCGAGGGCGAGGACCTCTCGGAGGACATCCGCGACTGGATCGACGAGGCGGTCGAGCGGCTGGTGCTCCAGCACACGGGCGGTGAGCGGGCGGACGAGTGGGACCTCGAGGCCCTCTTCCGAGAGGCCGAGGCGCTCTACGACGTCGAGATCGCCCCGGACGAGCTCGAGCTCGACCGGCTGACCCGCGAGGAGCTGGTGCAGGAGTTCCAGGACGACGCGCGGGACGCGTACGACGCGAAGGAGGAGGAGCTCGGCGCCGAGCTGATGCGCGAGATCGAGCGCTACCTCGTGCTCCAGGTCGTCGACGCCCGCTGGCGCGAGCACCTCGAGTCGATGGAGTACCTGCGCGACGGGATCCACCTGCGGGCGATGGCCCAGAAGGATCCGCTCGTCGAGTACCGCAACGAGGGGTCCGCGATGTTCGACGAGCTCGGGCAGACGATCCGCGAGGAGGTCGTCCGCTACCTCTTCCACGTCGAGATCGCCCGCGAAGAGGCCGAGCACCTCGAGCCCGAGGCGGCGGGAGACGGCGAGCTCGTCTACGAGCACGAGTCGCTCGCCGGGGCCGACGCGATCGCCGCGGCCGGCGGCGCCGCGGCGGTGGCGGTCGGAGCGCCTGCGGCT
>JBBILK010000449.1:0-2883 GCA_037444965.1 Actinomycetota bacterium
CCCGCTCGAGGCTGAGCGCGAGCTCGGGTTGCGCCGCCGCGGCCCGAGACCAGCGTTCGACGCCGCCGCCCGCCTCGACCCGGGCGACGGCCGCGACGAGCCACGGGCAGGTGAGCCAGAACGTCGTCGGGAAGGGCGTGCCGTCCGCCGTTCGCGGCTCCTGCTCGGTGACGGCCGGGTATCCGTGCGCGCACCGGTGAGCAACGCGTCGGAACGCCCGTACCGGCCTGCCGAGCTGCCACGCGACAACGGCGCGTTCGTCGAGCGGTGCCACCCGATCATCGTAGACGCGGCCGTCAGCGGCTACGCGCCCGATCCCACGCGTCGACGCCCTTGACGACGAACAGGCGCTCGCCGGGCCTGACCAGGCCGAGCCGCCGGGCCTCGCGCTCGACGAAGGCGTCGGTGCGCGTCTCGGCGAGCCGCCGCTCGAGGGCGGCGCGGCGCTCGAGGAGCGCGCTCTTCTCCGCCGCCCGACTCGCGACCTGGCCCTCCGCGGCCAGGTAGGCGCGCACCGGCTGGACGTACGCGACCGCGATCGCGCAGACGACGCCGAGCCCGAGGAGGCGGAGCGGGGAGATCGAGCCTGACAGCCTGGTGCGCCGCATCGGGCCACCTAGCTTCGACGCCGGGCGCCGAAAGCCCTTCCCGTCTCCCGGCGCCTACGCGGTCTCGACCTTGATCAGGTTCGTCGTCCCGGGCGCGTTGATGACGGCACCGGCCGTGATCACGACGCGGTCGCCCGCCTGGACCACGCCGCTCTCGCGGGCGGCCCGCAGCGCCCGCGCCCACAGGTCCTCGACGTCCCTTCCCGCCTCGATCTCCCGGGGGACGACCCCCCATTCGAGCGCCATCTGCTGGAGCGCTGCCCGCCGGTGCGAGACGGCCACGATCGGGCGGTGCGGCCGGTGCCGGGCGACGTACGAGGCGGTGCGGCCGCTGAACGTGGGCACGAGGATCGCCTTCGCCGAGAGCACCTCGGCGATGTCGCAGGCCGCGTTCGTGATCGCGTCGCGCACCTCGGGGAAGGGATGCTCCGCCGTGGCGGCCAGCTCGTGGCGGTAGGGAAGGCTCGGCTCGACCGCGCAAGCGATCCGGTCGATCGCCCGGACGCTCTCGACGGGGAACCGTCCCCGCGCGGTCTCGCCGGAGAGCATCACCGCGGCGGTGCCGTCGAGGATCGCGTTCGCGACGTCGGACGCCTCCGCCCTCGTCGGCTGGGGCTGCTCGAGCATCGACTCGAGCATCTGCGTCGCCGTGATCGCCGGCTTGCCGTGCTCGAGCGCCGAGAGGATGATCTGCTTCTGGACGAGCGGCACGTCCTCGTCGCCGATCTCGACGCCGAGGTCTCCGCGGGCGACCATGACGGCGTCGGAGGCCTCGACGATCGCCGACAGGTCGGAGAGGGCCTCGGCCTTCTCGATCTTCGCGATCACGAATGCTTCCGACCCGTGCCCGAGCAGGCGCTCGCGGCAGGCGCGGACGTCGCCGGCCGAGCGGACGAACGAGAGCGCCACGTAGTCGGCGCCGAGCCCGAGCGCGAACTCGAGGTCGCGCTCGTCCTTCGCGGTCAGCGACGGGATCGGGAGCGGCACCCCGGGGACGTTGACGCCCTTGTGCGCCTCGACCGGTCCGCCGAGGAGGACGGAGCAGCTCGCCTTCCCGCCGCGCACCTCGTCGACCCGGAGCCGCACCTTGCCGTCGTCGATCATCACCTCGTGGCCCGGCTCGAGCACCTCCGAGAGAACCGGGGGAGCGACCGGCAGCTCGCCCGCCTCCGCCGCCCCCTCGCCGGTGACGACGACCCGCTCCCCGGCGGCTAGCACTCGCGACTCGTGGAGGTCGCCGAGCCGGAGCTTCGGCCCCTGCAGGTCGGCGATCAGCGCGAGCGGCCGCCCGGCCCGCTCCTGCGCGGCGCGCACGAGCGCTGCGTACCGTGCGTGCTCCTCGTGCGAGCCGTGCGAGAAGTTCAGCCGTGCCGCGTCCATTCCGGCGGCGACGAGCGCGTCCACGGTCTCCTGGCTGCCGGACGCGGGACCGAGCGTACACACGACCTTCGTGCGACGCGCCCGCCCGTTCACGCCCGTACAGTAGCCCCGTGCTCAGGGCCGCGCGAACGCGGCCCGGCCCGGGAAGACCGCGCGGGCACCGAGCTCCTCCTCGATCCGCAGGAGCTGGTTGTACTTGGCGACTCGATCGGTGCGGGACGGCGCGCCCGTCTTGATCTGACCGGCGCCCACGGCGACGGCGAGGTCGGCGATCGTGGTGTCCTCCGTCTCGCCGGAGCGGTGCGAGATGATCGCGGCGTAGCCGTTCCGCTGGGCGAGCTCGATCGCGTCGAGCGTCTCCGTGAGCGTCCCGATCTGGTTGACCTTGACGAGGATCGCGTTCGCGACCCCCTCGCGGATACCGCGCTCGAGGCGCTGGACGTTCGTGACGAAGAGGTCGTCGCCGACGAGCTGGACGCGGTCGCCGAGCCGTCCGGTGAGCGCCAGCCAGGCGCCCCACTCGTCCTCGGCGAGCGGATCCTCGATCGAGACGATCGGGTAGCGGTCGCAGAGGGCCGCGTAGAGCTCCATCAGCTCGGCGGGTGCGAGCGAGCGCCCCTCCCCGGCGAGCCGGTAGGTGCCGTCGCGCCACAGCTCGGTCGCGGCGACGTCGAGCGCGATCGCGACGCGGTCTGCGTGCCCCGCGCGGCCGGCGGCCTCGAGGATCGCCTCGATCGCGGGCTCGGTGCCGCGGAGCTCCGGGGCGAAGCCGCCCTCGTCGCCGACGGCCGTCGCCAGCCCGCGCTCGTGCAGGAGCCGCCGCAGCTGGTGGAAGACCTCCGCGCCGCTCCTGAGCGCCTCCGAGAAGCTCTCCGCGCCGGCCGGGACGACCATG
>JBBILK010000450.1:0-2881 GCA_037444965.1 Actinomycetota bacterium
CTCCTGGTCGCCGCGGGCGGCTGCGACGAGCGCACGGCCCCGGGCTGCGACTGCGTCGTGCCAGGCCCGTCCAGTCGGCCGGCCCCGCTCGGCGACGTAGCCGATCTCCTCGTCTGCCTCGTCGAGCCGGCCGAGCGCGACGAGCGCCTCGATCTCGTTCTGGACGACGCCGGAGATCGAGAGCTCGCCGATCCCGAGTGCTTGCAGCTCGCGCGCGGCGGGGCTCAGGTGCTCGAGCGCGGCGGCCGGGTCGCCCCGCGAGAGCTCGACGAAGCCGAGCACGCCCTGCGCTCGGGTGGCCACGATGCGATCGCCGCACGCGCCGGCGAGCGCGAGCGCGCTCTCGGCCTCCTCCTGTGCGAGGTCGAGGTCGCCGAGGTGAGCCTGGACGAGCGCGTGCACCATGAGCACCACGCTCTGCTCCTGCTCGATGCCTGCCTGGAGCGCGGACGCGAGCGCGTCGTTCGCGTGGCGCGCGGCTTCGGCCCAGTTGCCCGCCCGCAGCTCGAGCTCGGCGAGGCGGAAGAGGGCCCCGAAACGGGCCGCCTCGTCGCCGGCGGCCTGGGCGCGCTCGAGCGCCGCCTGCAGGAGCGGGCGCGCCCGGTCGAGCTCGTCGGTGTACACGAGCATGACGCCGAGCTGGAAGCTCGGTCTCAGGCTGGCCGGGAACCCGTCGACCGCTCGCTCGAGCTCGAGCGCCCGCTCCATCTCGTCGCGGCGATACGGCCGGCCGAGCACGGTCTCCGCGTGGCACAGCTCGCCGAGCGAGATCGCGACGAGCAGCTTGTCGCCGGTCCGCTCGGCGCAGTCGGCGGAGGCCCGGCAGTGCTTGGCCGCTCGCTCGAGATCCCCGGCCAGCCACGTGAAGACGCCGAGCGCGGTGTGGATCTGCGCCGCGGTCGCGACCTCGCCGTTCGCCTCCGCGAGCGCCTGCTCGCAGAGGCGAATCGACTCCCCGAGATCGTCGCCCACCGCGTCGGCGAGCCGCCAGAGGAGTGCGGCACGTGCCGGACCGGGCTCGAGCACCGTGATCAGGCGCTCGAGGATCGTCCGCCCGCGGCCCGGGTCGCCCGAGGCGATGTGATACTCGGCCGCGTCTGCCAGGCGTCGGCGCCGCTCGTCCTCGAACTCGACCGGCGTGAGCCGGGCTGCGTGCTCCGCGAGCTGCGCCGCGGCCTCGGGAGCTCCGCGGGCCGTCGCAAGCTTGGCTGCCCGGTCGAGCTCGAGCGCCGTCTCCTCGGAGGGCTCCTCGACGCCGAGAGCGAGGTGGCGCGCCCGTTCCTCGGGATCGTTGGCCACGGCCGCCAGGCGCCGGTGGGCCTCCTGCCGCTGCCAGGGGAACGCTGCCTCGTAGGCGACCGAGGCGAGCAGAGGGTGCGCGAAGCGAAGGCGCGGGCCCTCGAGCTCGAGGATCGCCTCGCGAAGGGCCTCGGAGATCCCGTCCGCACGTCCTGCCGCGCGCACGACGAGACCGGCGGAGGGATGGAACGCGGCCGCGGCGAGCAGGATCGCGTCGTTCGCCTCGGGAGAAAGGGCCTCGAGCCGGTCGTGGAGCAGCGCGGCGAGGCTCTGGGGAACCGTCAGCGCGATCCGCTCGGGCGAGTCCGTGCCACGGGAGGCGGCGCGCGCGATCTCGAGCGCGCAGAGCGGGTTCCCGCCCGAGAGCCGGGCCAGCTCGAGCAGCCTCGGCCGCGGGAGGGCGAGGTCGAGGCTCGCACGCAGGAGACGATCGAGCTCGCCGGCGGACAGCGGCCCGACCCGGAGGACCGCGAGCCGCTGCCGGTCGATCGCTCGGGCGAGACCGAGCGGCGGCGGCGCCTCCGCCGTGCTCCGGCGGGCAACGAGGAAGCCGACCGGGAGATCGACGACTCGCCGCGCGACGAACTCGAGCACGCTCGTGCTCGCCGGATCCAGCCACTGGACGTCGTCGACCGCGACCAGCACCGGTCGCTCCCGGGCGAGCTCCCGGACGAGGGCGAGCGACGCGCGCGAGACGGCGAGCCGGCCGAACGCTTCGGCCGGCTCGATCCGGGCGAGCGCCGTCTCGAGCGCGGCCTGCTGCGACGGGCTGAGGGCGGGCAGCAGCCCGTCGAGGACGGGGTCGAGGAGATCGCCCAGCGAGACGAACGGCAGCGTCGCCTCGGCCTCCGCGGGCCGGCAGGAGAGCACGGCGAAGCCGCGGTTGCGCGCCTCGCCGATCGCCTCGAGCCAGATCGTCGTCTTGCCGATCCCGGCCTCGCCGTCGAGCACGAGACCGGCTGCGCCCGACGCGGCGGCGCCGAGGAGCGCCGAGACGGCGTCTCGTTCCGCACGACGACCAACGACGTCCGCCGCCACTGACTCACTCTAGGGGCTGGCGAGCGGTCGTCGTCAAGATCGATCCCGACCGTGCCGGTAAGGTGCGAGGAATGAACCCGGCCGAACACCTCAGCCGGCGCCTCGAGGCCGGCGAGGTGATCGTGATCGACGGAGGCATGGGCACCGAGCTCCAGGCCCGGGGCGTGCCGATGGACGACGAAGCCTGGTGCGGGGCCGCGAACCTGCTCCACCAGGACGTCGTCCGCGAGATCCACGAGGACTCCATCCGTGCGGGAGCGGACGTGATCATCACGAACACGTACGCAGCGGCTCGCTTGCCGCTGTCGAGGGCAGGGTTCGGCGATCGGGTCGTGGAAGCGAACCGGCGGGCGGTCGAGGCGGCGCTCGAGGCACGAGAGCGCGCCGCGGATCGGCCGGTCGCGATCGCCGGCTCGATCGGCATCGCGCCGGGCGGTCGTTTCGCCCCGGCACTGCGCAAGGAGAGCCGTCCCCGCGGCGAGGACGGAAAGCCCCGCGGCGCGCCGGCGAGCGGGCCCGAGCTCCGGTCCTCTCAACTCTTCGA
>JBBILK010000451.1:0-579 GCA_037444965.1 Actinomycetota bacterium
TCCTCGACGAGCCGACGAACCACCTCGACCTCGCGAGCCTCGAGTGGCTCGAGCGCGAGCTCGTCTCGCTCGACGCGGCCGTGATCCTCGTCGCCCACGACCGCTGGTTCCTCGAGGCGGTCACGACCGCCGTGCTCGAGCTCGAGGCAGGGCGTTCGACGTTCTTCCCCGGCCCGTGGCACGCCTGGCGGCGCGAGAAGGCCGAACGGGCGCTCCACGCGCAGAAGACGGTGGAGAGGGTGGAGGAGGACATCGCCCGCCTCGAGCGGTTCGTCGAGCGCTTCCGCTACAAGAAGGCGAAGGCGAAGCAGGCGCAGGCGAAGCTGACGCAGATCGCGCGGCTCGACAGGGAGCGGCGGGCCGCAGCCGGAGAGGCGGCGCTGCTCTCCCGGCGAAGCTGGCGGCTCGGCTTCGAGTTCCTGAAGCCCGCGCGAAGCGGACGCACCGTGCTCGAGGTGGAGCACCTCGAGCTGGCAGCGGGCGACAAGCCGCTCGTCGCCGGGGTCACGTTCGCGCTCGAGCGGGGCGACCACGTGGGCCTCGTCGACCTCTGCATCGCCGGCGAGTCGCTGCTGCACC
>JBBILK010000451.1:589-2867 GCA_037444965.1 Actinomycetota bacterium
GGTCTCGTCGGCCCGAACGGGAGCGGGAAGACGACGCTGCTCGAGGCGATCCTCGGCCGTCGCGACCCGCTCGCAGGCGCGGCGCGACTCGGCTACGGCGTCGAGGTCGCCTACTTCAGCCAGCACGAGGTCGAGCTCGACGAACGGGGCACCGTCCTCCAGGCCGTCCAGAGCGCGACGGGCCTCCAGCGACCGCAGGCGCAGGCGCTGCTCGGACGCTTCCTCTTCTCGGGCTGGGAGGTGCACGAGAAGCCGGTCGCCGCGCTCTCGGGCGGCGAGCGCCGGCGGCTCGGGCTCGCGATCGTGGTCGCCTCGGGCGCGAACTTCCTCGTCCTCGACGAGCCGACGAACCACCTCGACCTGGAGAGCCGAGAAGCGCTCGAGGCCGCTCTGGAGGCGTTCCCGGGCACGGTGCTGCTCGTCTCCCACGACCGCGCGCTGCTCGACGCCGTGGCGACGAGGATCCTCGCCGTCGAGGACGGAACGGTCCGCTCCTACGAGGGCGGCTGGGCGGAGCTCGTGCGCCGGCGCACCGAGGCCGAGGAGACCCCTGCCGCGCCCGCCGAGCCGGCGCCGCCAAAGCCCCGACCGGCGGAGCGGCCTCGCCCGAAGCGGCCGAGCGAGCTCGAGCGGGTGGAGACGGAGATCGCCGTGCGCGAGGAGCGGCTCGCCGAGCTCGAGCGCTCCCTCGCCGAGGACTGGGCGGACGTCGACCTGATCGCAGCCCACCGCCGGGCCCGCGAGGAGCTCGAGACCCTGCTCGAGCGCTGGGAAGCACTGTTCGAGCAGGCGCAGGCGTAGCAGCTCGAGTAATATCTTGCTTTCCATGAAGGGAAGCTTGAAAAACGCATGAACGCGCCCGGCCTCGGGGAGAGCCAGCGCTCGCTGCTCGACGCGCTCAAGCGCCGCGGGGCGGCGACGACGGCCGAGCTCGCCGCCGAGCTCGATCTCAACCCGGAGACCGTTCGCGACCACCTACGGACGCTGACCGCGCACGGGCTCGCCCGGCGGCTCGGGAGCGCGCGCGGAGGACGTGGCCGGCCCGAGCTCCTCTACGGCCTGGCACCGGCGGCGGAGGCGCTGTTCCCGAGGCGGGAGGGAGAGGTGTTGCGCCGGCTCGCGGCGTACCTGCGCGAGACCGGCAACGAGGAGCTGCTCGCGGCGTTCTTCATGCGCCTCGTCGACGAGCGTCGCGCGGATGCCCTCGCCCGCGTGCGCGAGCTCGAGGGACGCGAGCGACTGGACGAGGTGGCACGCATCCTCACCGAGCTCGGCTTCATGGCGGTCGTCGAGGGGAGCGTCGAGGCGCCGAGGCTTCGCCTCTGCCACTGCCCGCTGCGGGAGCTCGTCGACGAGACGGCGATCCCGTGCAGGGTCGAGATCGGCTTCGTGGCGGAGCTGCTCGGCGAGCGGCTCGCCCGCGTCAGCCACATCCCCGCCGGCGACCCGGCGTGCTCGTACGAGGAGGCGGTCGCGTGACGGTGGCGGAGAGCGCGGCGGTTCCGGCGCCGGCGAGCCTCGCGGCGGCCAAGGCGCCTCCGTTTCGCCTTCCCGCCGAGCACTTCGCCGCGGCCTTCGTCTTCGTCGCCGCCGGGGCGGCGGGCGCCGTCGCGGTCGCGCCGGACCTCGCTCTGGGCCTCTACCCCTTGCCGCGGGTGATCGGGGTCGCGCACCTGTTCGCGCTCGGATGGATCACGACCGCGATCATGGGGGCGCTCTACCAGTTCGTGCCGGTCGCGCTCGGCGAGCCGATCTGCTCGCTGCGGCTGGGCCACGCCACCTTCGCCCTCTACGTGCCCGGTCTCGCGCTCTTCGTGAGCGGGCTCGCGTTCGACGCCTCGGCGCTGATGCTCGCCGGCGCCGTCGCGTTCGGCCTCGGGATCCTGCTCTTCGCCGGCAACCTGGCTCTCACCCTCCGGGCCTCGCGACAGCGCGACGTGACCTGGTTCGCGCTGGCCGGAGCGGACCTGTTCCTGCTCGCGACGCTCGCGCTCGGTAGCACCCTCGCCGGCAACCTGCGCTTCGGGTACCTCGAGGAGGAGCGGCTGAGCGCGCTCGGGACGCACCTCCACGTCGCGCTCGCGGGCTGGGTGCTGCTCGTCGTCGTCGGCGTCGCGCAGCGGCTGCTGCCGATGTTCCTGCTCAGCCACGGCGCCGGCAGCCGCTTCGCGAAGGCCTCCGTCGCGCTCCTCGCCGCGGGCTCGGCGACGCTCCTCGCCGTGCACGAGGGCCCGCAGGCCGCGCGGCGCTGGCTGGCGGCGGCGCTGCTCGCGGCGGG
>JBBILK010000452.1:0-2865 GCA_037444965.1 Actinomycetota bacterium
CCTCCGCACCGGCCGCCTTCTTCCGGCCCCTGCCACCGCGCGTCCCGCGGCGCGTACGCTTCTTCGGCTCCTCCTCCACAGCCGCGGCCTCCTCGAGCGGCACCTCGGCCTCCCCGGCCGGCGCCTCCCCGGCCGGCACCTCCTCGACCGCCGCCACCGCCTCCGCACCGGCCGCCTTCTTCCGGCCCCTGCCACCGCGCGTCCCGCGGCGCGTCGGCTTCTTCGGCTCCTCGGCGGGCGAGACCGTGAGCTCGAGCTCCTCTTCCACGAGCAGCTCGGCCTCGACGGGAGCCGCGGCGACCTCGACCCCGGCCAGCGTGGCGAACGCGGCCGTGCGAGTCGCCCGCTCGATGCGGACCCGAACTGTCTCGCCGAGCCGCCCGGCCGCTCCCGCCACGGCCACCACGTAGCCGTCGAGGCGGGCGATGGCGTCCTCGGGGTGGTGGAGGTGCGTCTCCTCGAGCGTCACCTCCAGCTCCTCCCCGGGCGAGACCGGAAGGCCCTTGTGCTCGATCTCCGCGGCGGGCCCCTCCGCGAGCACCTGGAAGTGATCCGGTGGGGCGTCGTCCCTCGTCTCGAACGCGAACCGCTTGCCGGTCTCGCGCTCGATCTCGGCGAGCCTGCCGCCGGCCGCGCCGATCAGCAGCCCGGCGATCGCGGCCGGGAGCTCGACGAGCAGGCCTTCCGCGGACGAGGCGGCGGCGGCGCGGCGAAGCCTGCGCTCCGCCTCGACGGCGTAGGTGTCGTCCGAGACGACGATGCCGTCGCCGTGGCAGACAGGGCAGCGCTCGGTCAGGATCTCCCGCGGCCCGTCGGTGACGTTCTGGCGGGTCATCTCGACGAGCCCGAGCGGGGAGATCTCGACGACGTAGGTCTTCGTGCGGTCGCGCTCGAGCTCGCGCTTGAGCGCCTCCTCGACGGCTTCCCGGTTCTTCGGATTCGCCATGTCGATGAAGTCGATGACGATGATCCCGCCGATGTCGCGGAGGCGGAGCTGGCGGACGATCTCCTTCGCAGCCTCGAGGTTGTTCTTCGTGATCGTGTCCTCGAGCCGCGCCCCGGCGCCCTTTCCGCGTGCGCCGACGAAGCGGCCCGTGTTCACGTCGATGACGGTGAACGCCTCCGCGTAGTCGAACATCAGGTAGCCGCCGGAAGGCAGGTCGACGCGGCGGTCGAGCGTGGAGCGGACGGCGGCGTCCACACCGAAGCGCTCCATCAGCGGCTCCTGTCCGCGGTACCGCTCGACCCGTGCCGCCAGCTCCGGGGAGGTGCGCTTCAGGTACCCGACGATCCGGCGGTACGTCCGCTCGTGGTCGATCGCGAGGCGCTCGAAGTCGTTGCGAAACAGGTCGCGCACCACGCGCAGCGGCAGCTCGGCCTCCCGGTACACGAGCGCCGGCGCCTTCGCCCTGGCCGCGCGACCCTGGATCGTCGACCACAGCTTGCGCAGGAAGGCGAGGTCGCCCGCGAGCTCCTCCTCGGATGCCCCCTCGGCGGCGGTGCGGACGATGATGCCGCCCTCGGGGAGCTCGAGCCGCTTGCAGATCCCCTTCAGCCGCTCCCGCTCCGCGTCCTCGAGGCGTCGCGAGACGCCGATCCCGTCGCCGAACGGCGTGTACACGACGAAACGGCCGGGTAGCGAGATCTCGGTCGTCAGCCGCGCGCCCTTCGTCCCCATCGGGTCCTTGACGGCCTGGACGAGGACCTCCTGCCCCTTCGAGATCAGATCCTGGATGCGCCTGCCGTGGCGGCGCCCCTCGAGCTCGGGCACGACGATCTCGTCGACGTAGAGGAAGCCGTTCTTCTCGAGGCCGATGTCGACGAACGAGGCCTCCATCCCCGGCAGCACGTTGTCGACGACGCCCTTGTAGACGTTGCCGGCGATCGACCGCCGGCCGGGACGCTCCAGGTACACCTCTACCGGGCTTCCGTCCTCGAGGATGGCGACCCGCTGCTCCCCGACGTCGAAGGAGATCAGCATCTCCTTCTTCACCTTCGGTAGCTGGGACAGGCGCGGCGTCGTCGTGCGCCGCCGCTGCCGCGCCGGTTTCGGCCGCTCCGCCGCGGGCTCGACCCGCGCCGTCTCCGTGGCGCCGGCCTCCGCGGTCTTCTTCGCCTCCCGGCCGCCGCCGCGCCGGCGGGGCCTCTGCGTCGTGTCAGGTGACTTGCTGTCCGGTTCTCGAGTTTCCTCGGCGTGCGGCGGCACCGGAGCGGCAGCCTCTGCAGGCGCCTCCTCCCCGGTGCTCGCCCTGCGGCGAAACCATAGAAGCACGTGCTCCTCCTCGCGCGCCGCCGGCGATCCGTCGAGAAAAACCTGTCATCGCTGTCTGATCGTCGCCGCGGCGCCTGTTGATCGGTTTCCCAGGGTCCCGCTCGCCCGATCCGGGCCGGTGCCCCCGAGCTCCTTCCCGAAGGGTATCAGCGGCCTCCCACGGCGCCCGCCCGCTCGAGGACGGCGTCCGCGACCCGCCCCAGGATCCTCGTGCCGGCGTAGGCAGCGGCGGCCTCGGAGAGCGGAAACGATCGGCCCGCAAGGCTGCGTGCGAGCAGCACGAGCCCGAGCCCGGCCACGCCGGCCCCGAGAGCTGCGGGCAGCACGGCCCTCCCGGGATCGAGTCCCTTGACGGCCGCCATCTGGAGCACCATGCGCACCTGGCTCAGCGCGATCGCGGACCGCCCTCCCAGCGCCTGCAGCGCGAGCCCTGCAGCGGCGCCGTGCCTGGCGTGGCGCCGGGCGAGGGCCCGCAGAACGTGCGGGCGAAGCACGGGCAGGCTCGGCGCCAGCGGCCACACCAGCTCGGCGGCTCGCACCGCGATCCGCTCCGCGACCGCGGTCACCGCCGTCCCGTCGATCGCCGAGGCGTG
>JBBILK010000453.1:0-2845 GCA_037444965.1 Actinomycetota bacterium
GCTCGCGGTAGGCGTCGAGCAGGATCCTCGCGTAGCCCGCCGCAAGCGCCGTCTCGCCCGCCAGGCGCGTCGCGAAGCCGCGCTCGACGGCGGCGTCAGCCGCCTCGAGCGCCGCGCGAAGGCGCGCCTGGTACGTGTCGAGCAGATCCCCCTGCACGGCTGCGAGCGCCGACGCGGCCGTCACCTCGCCGGCGGCCAGGCGCTCGAGCGCGAGCGTGGCATCGGCAGCGGGCCGCGAGAAGCGGGTGGGCGTGCGGAACTCGCGAACGAGGAGCCACGCCTGCGCCGCGGCGACGTCACCTGCCTCGACGGCGGCAACCACGACGCGGTAGGCACCGCCGAGGACAGCGGTCCACACGCTCGCCCGGGCGGCTGCCAGGGCCCTCCCGTCACCCGAGCCGGCTGCCGCGGCGACCTTGCCGAGTCCCTCGTCGATGCGGGCTGCCGCCTGCGGATCGCCGGCTCGCAGCGACACGGCGAGCACGCGGCCGGCGGAGAGCGCCCGGCGGGCGACCGGCTGCGCCTCGGCCGGGCCGCCGACGATCAGGGCCTTCTCGGCGTCGGCGAGCAGGCGGCGAAGCTCCGCCGCCTGCTCCCACGGCGAGCCCGCAGCGGCAACCACGCCGGGAACCGCGAGAGCAGCGCAGACCGCCGCCAGGAGCGCTCGCATCTACTGCTCGATCGTGATCCCGAGGGCGGCGGCGGCTTGCGAGACCTGGCCGGCGATCGCGGTCGCCCGCTCCTGCGCCTCGCCCCCAAGCGTGTCGGCTTCCTCCGGCGTGAAGCGCCTCCCTGACTGCTCCTGGTCGTGGAGGTCGGCGACGAATCCCGCGAGGGCCGCGAGCTCCTGCTCGGTCTGCCTGCTCTGATCCTCGCTGACCGTGGCGATGAGCGGCGCCACCCCCTCGTAGATCACCTCGAGCCCGCCGAGGATGTCCCTGATGTCGGAGAGCCGCGAGACGACGTTGAATGCCTGTGCCGTCGAGGCGTCGCCCGCGACGAACCGCGACTGCTTCCACTGCCCGAAGTACTCGCTCATCGTCGGGACCATCACGACGAGCGCCGTGAAGGCATCCGCGTCCGCCGGCTGCCAGCTCTCCGCCGCCTGCGCGAGCTCGCGCCCGTACTGGTCGAACGCCTCGGCGGCGCTGAGCAGGAAGCCCGCGTCGGGCAGGACCTCACCGAACTCGACCCGGCCGTCGCCGTCGAGGTCGACCGGCGTCGACGGCACACCCAGAGCGTCGGGCACCGTGCCCCAGAGCGCGCCCTCGGTCAGGTTGTAGAGGTTGCCGGGCTGCTCGAGGACGCGTCCGTCCGGCAGCGTGAGGTCGAAGGGCACGGCGCTCGCCGGGTCCTCCGCAGCGCTCGAGCCCGCGTCGAGGATCACGTCGAACTCCGACAGCGACGGCGTTCCGGCGACGATCCCTTCGACCCGCTCGTAGTACGGGTTCCCGTCGATCCAGTCGGCCTGCATCTTCTCGACGAGGGCCCCGACCTCCTCGCCGTGCTCAGCCAGCAACGTCCGGTGGTCGAAGCCCGCGGCCTCGGCCAGCGCGAAGTAGCGCCTCGCGTCCGCGGCGAGCTCCGCGGTGAAGCCGGTCAGGAGCTCCGTGTGCTGGAGCAGGTACGCCTTCACCGCTCCGAGGTCGGCCCGTGACGCGGGCGCGGCCGCAGCGGTCGCCGCCGTTTCCGCCCCGCTCGAGCCGCCGCCCCCGCAGCCCGCGGCGAGTGCGACCGCGGCCAGGGTGCCCGCGAGACCTGCAGCTTGCCCGATCATGCCCTCCTCCTCTTTCTACTGCCTTCCCCGTAAAAAACGCTGCCACCATATATAAGGTGACCCTTACATGCAAGAAGAGGTGAGCCTTACTTGCCGCCGCAGCGCAGCCGGATCAGAGCTGCCCGAGCGCGAGCAGCGTCTCGCGCGCGGCGGCGACGCCGAGCGGCACGTGCTCGGTTCGCAGCCGCTCGTTGGGCGAGTGCATGTTGTGGCCGGGCGCCGCGAAGCCGCTCAGGATGGTCGGGATCCCGCGCTCGACGAGCGCCGGCACGATCGGGATCGAGCCGCCGCTTCGAAGCAGCAGCGGGCGCTTGCCGACGACCCGCTCGAAGGCGTCGAGCGCGAGGCGGACGGCCGGGCTGTCGGCGGAGACGAGCGCGGGCGGGCTCGACGTCCAACGCTCCACCTCGAGCTCGACGCCCACCGGCGCAGCGTCGCGCAGGAGGCGCTCGAAGGCCGCCGCGATCACCTCGACGCGCTGGCCCGGCGCGAGCCGGATCGAGACGTTCGCGTGCGCTTCCACCGGCAGCACCGTCTTCTGCAGGTCGGGCTCGCCCCCGTGAATCCCGTTGACGTCGACAGAGGGAGCCGCGAAGGTGCGCGGGTAGAAGTCCTCCGCAGCCCGCTCGTCGGCCGGCAGCGCTCCCTCCCGGGCGAGCACCTCCGCGCCGGACGGAAGCTCCTCCCAGGCCGCCAGCTCGTCCGGGGTCGGCGGCGCGACACCGGCCCGCAGCGCCTCGGGGACCCGGACGACCGCGTCGAGCGTCCGCGTCAGCGCGTGGACGGCGTTCAGGGCGGCCCCGCCGTAGAGCCCCGAGTGCAGGTCCCGCTCGCCGCTTCGCAGGCGGACGTGGAAGTAGACGATCCCGCGCGTGCCGACGTAGAAGCCGGGCACATCCGGCGTCGGCATGTCGCCGTCGAAGATCAGACAGGCGTCGGCGCCGCGCTCGTCGGTCGCGAGGAAGTCGACGATCGCGTGCCCGCCGACCTCCTCCTCGCCGTCGCAGGCGACCCGGACGTTCACAGGGAGCGAGCCTGCGGCCGCGCGCAGCGCCGCCGCCTTCAGCA
>JBBILK010000454.1:0-2838 GCA_037444965.1 Actinomycetota bacterium
GCCGTCCTCGAGGCCGTCGCGCGCACGCTCAAGGCGACGCCCACCTCCGCCTTCCGCCGCGTGACGCTCCCCCTCGCCTCGCGCGGGATCCTCCTCGGCGCGGTCCTCGCGTGGGCGCGCGCGGGCGAGCCGGCCGGCGAGCTCCGAAGCGCCGGTCACGTTCTTGCGATCGCGTTCGCGCCGGACGGCGGCACCCTGGCCGCGGGTGAGGAGTCCGGGGCGATCCGTCTCTGGGATCCCGCGTCGAGAAGACAGCTCGCGGTGCTCTCGGGACACCGCGGAGAGGCCGGCAGCCTCGCCTTCCGTCCGGACGGCCGGATGCTCGTCTCGGCCGGAGCGGACTCGACGATCCGGTTCTGGGACGTGGAGAGGCGGCGCGAGCTGGGCTCGCCGCTTGCGCTCGGGCGCGTCGGGGGTCTCTTCATCGCGCTCTCGCCCGACGGCGAGCTACTCGCCGGAGGCGGCGGTGTCGAGCGCGGGATCCGGCTCTGGCGCGTCGGACGCGACGGCGCAGCTCCGGAACCGGAGGTCGTGCTCCGCGGACACACCCAGAACGTCTTCGGCGTCACGTTCAGCCCCGACGGAACGACGATCGCATCGAGCGGCGGCGACGGCGTGCGGCTCTGGGACGTCGACTCGCGCGTACAGCGCGGCCGCCTCCTCGGCGCGGGCTCGGCACCGCTGTACGACGTCGCCTTTGCTCCCGACGGCGGGCGGCTCGCCGTGGCGGGGCCGGGAAACCTCGTGCTCGTCTGGAAGAAGCTCGCCTGGAGCGACGACCTCGAGGCGCTCGCCGAGCGGCTGTGCGCGATCGTGAGTCGCAACCTGACGCGGGCCGAGTGGGACGAGCTTCGCACCGGTCGCGGCTACGAGCGGACTTGTCCGCAGTGGCCCGCCGGCGAGTAGGAGGCGGAGCGCCGGCGGCGAACTCCAGGAGCGTGATCGGCTTCGTGCTTCGACGCTGGCGCCGGCGGGCCGTGCTCCGAGCCTGGTCGCGAGGCGAGCTCGAGTTCGCCGGGGCGCTCAGCTCGACCAGGCTACGCTCGCGCCGCGCGATCTCGTTCTAGCATCCATCGCAGCCCGGTCGATCAGCCCGCCTTCCACCGGCGGAAGGCGTCGAGGAACGCGCGCTCCGCCTCCGGCGGCAGGTCGCGCTCGGTGATCCGGCCGACGAGGGCGATCGTCGTTCGCATCTGCTCGAGGTAGTCGAGGCAGCCCGCGCAGTGGACGAGGTGCTCCTCGAAGCGAGCTCGCTCGGCGGGCGGGAGGGCTCCCTCCAGGTAGTCGGTCACGAGCTCGACGAGCTCGCGGCAGGTGATGTCGTCGGTGGCATTCACGGGACTCATGCCTCCTCTTCCACGGCGAGATACGCCTCGAGCGCACGGCGCACCTTCGAGCGAGCCCGGTGGAGCAGCACGCGCTGGTTGCCCTCGGAGAGGTCGAGGATGCCGCACACCTCCTCGGAGTTGAAGCCCTCGATGTCGCGCAGCCGGATGACGGTGCGCTGGCTCGCCGGGAGGGCCTCGACGGCCTCCTCGATCACGGCCCGCACCTCGCTCGAGAGGAGTCGCTGCTCGGGGATCTCGGCCCAGCTCGCCGGGTAGGTGGCCCAGTGGCCCGGCCAGGCCGCGTGGTCGGCCCCGAGGAAGCGCTCCGGGTCGACGGCGGCCTCTCCCTCTTCGGTCTCGCCGGCGAGCGCCGAGAACGGCACGGTCCGGCCCTCCCGCTCGGCGCGGGTCTTGGCCGTGTTGGTGAGGATGCGGAAGATCCAGGTCTTCAGCGACGAGCGACCCTCGAAGCGGTCGAGCCCGCGGAGGACGCCGACCCAGGTCTCCTGCACGACCTCCTCGGCGACGGCCCGGTTGCCGACGTAGATCATCGCGACCCGCAGGAGCGGCGAGTAGAGCTCGGTGACGAGGGAGGTGAACGCCTCCTCGTCGCCGGCCCGCAGCGCCTCGACGACACGGCGGTCAGCCGGATAGGCGAGAACGAAGGGGGAATTCGACCCGCTGATGGCCTCTCGGAGCATACCGGGGTCAGGTGCGCTTCCAGTCGCGGAATGCACCGAGGAGCTCGTCGCGAGCGCGGGGCGGGATGTTCTCCTCCGTCAGCTCGCCGAGGAGGCGGATGGTCTCCCGCATCTGGCGCAGGTGGGCCCGGCACGGCGGGCAGACGGCGACGTGCTCCTCGAACCGAAGCCGGTCTCCGGGCGCCATCGCGCCCTCGAAGTACTCGGTCACGAGCTCGATCAGCTCCCGGCAGGTCAGCCACTCGGATTCGGTGCCGCTCATGATCATCGGTGCTCTCCCGAAGGGGTCAGTCCCGGTGCGGTCGCGGGACGTTACAGAGCCGGTTCGACATCGTCCTCACCGTCGTCGGCGGGACCGAGCCCGAGCTTGAGCCGGCAGGCCTCCCGGCGGCCGTGCCTCCGGCATCATGCACGCCGTGCCCGCGCTGTTCCCGCCGCTCCTCGCTCCGTCCGGCGCGGAGGCCGTCCGCGTCGCAGGCCGCCGGCTCACCTACCGCGAGCTGCGGGAAGCCGCCGGGGCGGTCGCTGCTCGCGTCGAAGGGCAAGGCCGGGTCGCCGTCTGGGCCGAGCCCGAGCTCGAGACGGTTGTCGCCGCCGTCGGCGTCCTGCTCGCGGGCAGCACCGCTGTCCCGATCAACCCCAGGGTGGGGCTCCGCGAGCTCGAGCACGTCGTCGCCGCCAGCGCGCCCGAGTGCGTGCTCACGGCACCGGGAGCCGAGCTGCCCGCGCCGCTCGCGGTCCCAGAGCTGGTCCTCGCGCAGGCCGGGCCAGCGGCCGCGCCAGGCGGCAAACGTCGGCATGTCCGGCCA
>JBBILK010000455.1:0-2831 GCA_037444965.1 Actinomycetota bacterium
CGATGCGACGACCGTCCGGAGACCAGGCGGGCTCGCTTCGAGATCGTCGTTCCGGGTGAGGCGCACGGGGTCGCTGCCGTCGGAGTCCATGAGGTAGATCTCCGGCGGGCCGCCGTCTCGCGTCGTCTCGAAGGCGATCTTCCGGCCGTCCGGGGACCAGACGGGCCACGAGTCCCAGCTCGTGTTGTCCGTCAGTCGGCGCACGTCGCTCCCGTCGGCGTTCATCAGATACAGGTCGTAGTCGCCGTCGCGGTCGCTCGCGAAGGCGATCTGCGAGCCGTCCGGCGACCAGGCTGCGGGCCAGTCGTTGCCCGGGTCGGTGGTGAGCCGCCCGACGTCCGTGCCGTCGGCGTTCATCACGTAGAGGTCGTCGGTTGCGTCCGGCCGGAGCCCGTCACGCTTGAACAGGATCCGCGAGCCGTCAGGCGACCAGGCCGGCGTACCCTCGTGCTCGGGGGTCTGCGTGAGGTTCGTGATCCCGCTTCCGTCGGCGTTCATCAGCATGAGCTCCCAGTTCCCGCCGGCCAGGACGCTGACGAAGGCGATCTTGGCGCCGTTCTCCCCGGGAAAGCTCGCTCCCGCCTGCTCCACGCCGAGGAGAGCCGCGACCAGCGCGGCCGCTGAAAGGAGGGCGACGGTGACGGGGCGCCTCACCCCGAACTCTCTACGTGAGGTAGAAGTAGAGAGCGTAGAGCAGGTCGGCGGCGGGGTTGGACGTGTGCACGGTCACGTCGGACGGAACGCTGAGGAGGGCCTCGGAGTAGTTGAAGACGATCTTCACGCCCGCGTCGACGAGGTCGTCCGTCACCGACTGGGCGGCGGCGGCCGGCACGGCCAGGACGCCCGCGATGATGTTCTTCTCCCGGACGACGTCCGTCAGGGTCGCGTAGTCGGAGACGACGGTCTTTCCGATCGGCTCGCCGACCTTGTCCCGGTCGACGTCGAAGACGGCCGCGATGTTGAATCCGTGGTCCGCGAAGACGGTCGAGTTCGCGATCGCCTGCCCGAGGTGGCCGGCGCCGAAGAGGGCGATGTTGTGCTGCCCCTGGGTGCGCAGGATCTTCCGGATCTCGGCGAGCAGGACGTCGATCGAGTAGCCGACGCCTCGCTTGCCGAACTTGCCGAACCCGGACAGGTCGCGCCGGATCTGCGTCGCGTTGATGTTCGTGTACTCGCTCATCTCCTGCGAGGAGATGCGCTCCTTGCCCATCTTCTTGGCCTGCGTCAGAACCTGCAGGTAGCGGCTCAGGCGTGCCGCGACGCCAACCGTCAACCGATCACCCACGCGCTTACCCCCCTGGAGCTGCGTCTCGACCGCCATGCCGCGGAAGAGGATAACGATTCGCGCAAGCGCCGACGGGGGGAACCGTCACGCGCCGGCCGCGAGCCGGCGACGGAGCGCGTCCGGGTGCACGAAGTACGTGAACGCCTCCTCGCCGCCGACGAGCACCACGGGGATCCGCTCCCGGTAGCGGTGCTCGAGCTCGGGATCGCCGGAGATGTCCACCTCCTCGAGCTCGAACGGGATCTCGGCCCGGACCTGCTCGATCACGCGCCGCGCCGCCTCGCAGAGATGGCAGCCGGCCGCGCCGTAGACCCGAACCGGCGGCGTCACCGCGGAGGCTCGAGCGTGAACGGCAGCGCCACCACGGTCGTCGTCCCGGCCCGGCCCTCGGCGAGATCGGCCGACCGGGCGCGCAGCTTGACCACGTACCGGCCGGGCGGAAGCAGCCGGCCGAGCGCGTCCCGCCCGGTGAGGCCGATCGCGTACCGCCCCGGGAGGAGGTCGCGGAGGCGCAGGAGCACGCCGAGCCGCTTGCCGCCCGGCTTCCAGAGCTCGACGTCGAGCACGGCGACCGGCTCGATCGCGAGGCCGTCCTCCCCCTCCGTCGCGACGCCGGCCCGGAACGAGAGGACGGCGGGCTGGGTGCTCGAGGGGGCGAACGACGCGGAGGAGAGCCTCGCGGCGCCGATCAGCCTGGCCGGCCGCGCTGCCGGGAAGGAGATCGACCACGGCACCCGTGCCGGCTCGGCGCCCGCCGCTGCCGCGACGAGCCAGCCCGAGACGGCCGAGGGGCGCGCGGCAGGCGTCTCGGACGAGACCCCGATTCGCACCTCGGCCGACGCGCCCGGTGCGAGCGCGAGCTCGGCAGGATCGGCGGAGAACGCCAGGAAGGCGCCGGCACCGGCTTCCTGCACGACCTCGAAGTGCACCGAGCGGTACGCCGAGCCCGCGTTCGTGACCAGCACCGTCTGCGTCCCCTCCCAGCCATCCGTGCGCGCGCGCCCGAAGGCGAGCGAGGCGGGCTCGACGAGCAGCTCGGCTGCGGCGGCGGCGACGGGGTCGACGAGCCCGCTGCCCTGGGCGGCGACCGGCTCGGCGAGCCCGTCGGGGCCGAGCGGTCGAGCGCTCCCGACGAGGGCGGCCCGCAGCTGGGAGGCGTCGAGCTCCGGCCTCAGCTGTGCCACGAGCGCGGCGGCTCCCGCTGCCACCGCCGCCGCCGCGCTCGAGCCCGTGACCGCGGCGTAGCCGGGGCTGCCGTCCGCAGCCGAGCCGGCATCGGCGGTCGCGACCCCGACCCCGGGGGAGACGACGTCGGGCTTCACCCGGCCGTCGACTGCCGGGCCTCGCGAGGAGAACGGCGCCACCCGGGCAGAGCCGGGATTCGCTTCCGCAGGCGCGGGCCCGAAGGCAATCGTGACCGGGCGCTCGGCCGGCCCCTCGATCAGCAGGTGTCCGAGCTCGGCGGGGACGGCCACGACCGGGATCGCGGTCTCCTCGTCGACCCCGAGCGCGCGTTCCTGCTGGTGATCGACCTGCAGGAGGCCTA
>JBBILK010000456.1:0-2830 GCA_037444965.1 Actinomycetota bacterium
CTCACGGAGGTGCGGCGTCATGCCGAGGCGGCCTGACCTCGGGACGATCTGCGTGATCGGCTCCGGCCCGATCGTGATCGGGCAGGCGTGCGAGTTCGACTACGCGGGCAGCCAGGCGCTCAAGGTGCTCCGCGACGAGGGCTACCGGACGGTCGTCGTCAACTCGAACCCGGCGACGATCATGACCGACCCGGGCTTCGCCGACCGCACGTACCTCGAGCCGCTCGACGTCGAGGGGGTCGCCGCGGTGCTCGAGCGCGAGCGGCCGGACGCCCTCCTGCCGACGCTCGGCGGCCAGACGGCGCTCAACCTCGCGAGCGCGCTCGCCGAGGAGGGCATCCTCGAGGAGCTCGGCGTGCAGCTGATCGGCGCCGGCCCCGACGTGATCCGCCGCGCCGAGGACCGCGAGCTCTTCCGCGCCACGGTCGAGTCCGTCGGCCTGCGCGTCCCCACGAGCCGGATCGTCACCTCGCTCGAGGACCTGCGGGGGACGGCTCTGCCTGCCGTCGTCCGCCCCGCGTTCACGCTGGGAGGCCACGGCGGCGGCTTCGCCCTAACGCAGGCAGAGCTCCGCCGCCAGGTGGAGCTCGGCCTGCGCGAGAGCCCCATCGGGCAGGTGCTCGTCGAGGAGTCGGTGCGCGGCTGGGACGAGTTCGAGCTCGAGGTGATGCGCGACCGCGCGGACAACGTCGTCATCGTCTGCTCGATCGAGAACCTCGACCCGATGGGCGTCCACACCGGCGACTCCGTGACCGTGGCGCCGCAGATGACGCTCTCCGACGAGGCCTACCAGGAGCTCCGCGACGCCGCCGCCGCGGTGATCCGCGCCGTCGGCGTCGAGACCGGCGGCTCGAACATCCAGTTCGCGCGCGACCGCGAGACGGGCGAGGTCTGCGTGATCGAGATGAACCCGCGCGTCTCGCGCTCCTCCGCGCTCGCCTCGAAGGCGACGGGCTACCCGATCGCCAAGGTGGCGGCGAAGCTGGCGATCGGCTACACGCTCGACGAGATCCCGAACGACCTCACCGGCACGACGCCGGCGAGCTTCGAGCCGACGCTCGACTACGTCGTCGTCAAGTTCCCGCGCTTCGCGTTCGAGAAGTTCCCCGGCGCCGACCCGACGCTCGGCACCCAGATGAAGTCGGTCGGCGAAGCGATGGGCATCGGGCGGACGTTCACCGAGGCCTTCCTGAAGGCGCTGCGGTCGAGAGAGCTCGAGGCCGCCGCCCCGGCTACGCCGTGGCGGCGTCTAGACGACATCCCCGAAGGCGTTCATCCCTGGTTCTGCACCGAGATCCAGAAGGCAGTGGACCTCCTCGAGCACGAGCGCGGCCTGCTCGAGCTCAAGCGGGCCGGCTTCGCGGACGCCCAGATCGCCGCGGCCTGGGGCGTCTCGGAGGAGGCGGTCCGGGCCGAGCGCCGTGAGCGCGGGATCCGCCCCGCCTACCGCCGCGTCGACTCGTGCGCAGCCGAGGTCGAGGCCCGCTCGAACTACCTGTACTCGACGTGGGGCGAAGAGAGCGATCTGGCTAACCACCGGCCGGAACGGCCGGTGGCCGTGATTCTCGGCTCGGGCCCGAACCGGATCGGCCAGGGGATCGAGTTCGACTACTGCTGCGTCCACGCGGTCCGGACCTACCGGGAGCTCGGCTACGAGACCGTGATGGTGAACTGCAACCCCGAGACCGTCTCGACCGACTACGACACCTCGGACCGGCTCTACTTCGAGCCGCTCGGAGTCGAGGAGGTGCTCGAGGTCTGCGAGCGGGAGAACCCGGCGGGAGTGGTGATCCAGTTCGGCGGGCAGACGCCGCTTCGGCTCGCGCGCGCGATCGAGGACGCCGGCTTCGCGATCCTCGGGACGCCGTTCGACGCGGTCGACCTCGCCGAGGACCGGGAGCGCTTCGCCACCCTCTGCGACGAGCTCGGGCTCGCGGTGCCGCCGTGGGGGATCGCCCGCAGCCGCGCCGAGGCGGTCGCGATCGCGGACCGGATCGGCTACCCGGTCCTGATCCGTCCGTCCTACGTGCTCGGCGGCCGCAACATGCGTGTCTGCTACGGCCCGGACGACATCCCGGACGATCCCGCGCTCGACGGCGCGACGATCCTCGTCGACCGGTTCCTCGAGGGCGCGCTCGAGATCGACGTCGACGCCCTCTGCGACGGGATCGGCACCCACGTCGCCGCGATCATGCAGCACGTCGAGGAAGCCGGCATCCACTCCGGCGACTCCTCCTGCGTGCTCCCGCCGACCTCGCTGCCGCCCGACCAGCTCGACGCCGTGCGCGCGGCGGTTCGCCGGCTCGCGCCGGCGCTCGGCGTGGTCGGGCTCGTGAACGTCCAGCTCGCCCTCGTCGGCGAGCAGCTCTACATCCTCGAAGCCAACCCACGCGCGTCGCGAACGGTGCCGTTCGCGAGCAAGGCGATCGGCGTCAACCTCGTCGAGGCGGCCTGCCGGCTCGCGACGGGCGTCCGCCTGCACGAGCTCGAGCTCCCGCCCGAGGGCTCCGCGAGCCAGGTCAGCGTCAAGGCGGCCGTCTTTCCGTTCGCGCGCTTTCCCGGCGCCGATCCTGTGCTGGGGCCCGAGATGCGGTCGACCGGCGAGGTGATGGCGAGCGCCGCCGATTTCCCGACCGCGTTCGCGAAGGCCGAGCGGGCCGCCGGGCGCGCGCTCCCGGCCGGAGGGACCGCGTTCATCTCCGTGCGCGACGGCGACAAGGAGGCGGCGACCGAGCTCGCTGGCCGGCTGGCCGCGCTCGGGTTCACGCTGACCGCGACGGCCGGGACCGCGCGGGCGCTCGCCGCCGCGGGGCTCGCCGTCGAGGCGGTG
>JBBILK010000457.1:0-2829 GCA_037444965.1 Actinomycetota bacterium
CTGGGCGGCACCGAAGGCCATGAACACCTTGCCGAGCGACGACGCGTGCGTGGGGATGCGGTTGCCGACCCAGTTGCCGGCGCCGAGCGGGTGTGTGGAGTCGACCTGCGCGAGGCGGGCAACGCCGCCGGGGGTCGGGATCGCGATGTTGGCCGTCTCACCGGTCGTGCGGCCGAGCTCCTCGAGGAACGGCCACGCGAGCGTGGCGAGGTCGCCGACGCTCGCGTCGCGCCGCGCGTACTCGACGAGCACCGGGCCGGGACGGAAGCCGCCGCCGCGCCGGCGCTGGGCGAGGCCGTTGCGCTCGAGGGCGCGCAGAAGCCGCGCCGCCGTCGACTTGGGGAGCCGCGTCTCCTCGACGACGCCGGCGAGCGTGACCGGCTGCTCGCTGGCGACGAGGCGCACGAGAATGCGCGCCGCGCGGTCGATCGCCTGCGAGCCCTCTTCAACCTGGGCCATAGGTACCACATCATGGCACTCGATTCGACACCGTGTCAAGTGACAGCGAGGTTCTGATCCGGTACGATCCGGATCGAGTGCCGTAGAATGGCACCCGTCGTCCTGGCTACGCTACGGCGAAGGAGATCGACCGTGAAGACCGCGGAGCGCACACGGATCGCTTTCCAGCGGGGGATCCCGGACCGGGTTCCCGTTCACTGCTGGCTGGGGTTGCCGCTGATCAAGAAGCTGCGGCGGCCGGACCAGACGTTCCTCGACCTGTTCGAGCTGTGGATCGACGACCCGATGGGGTCGATCGTGAAGATGCAGGCCGACCTCGGCCTCGACCCGATGATCACGACGTACAGCCAGCACATCGGGGAGCACGAGATCTGGCCGCGGATGTTGTTCCCGCGCCCGTACGAGACGGACACGTGGGTGGAGACGTTCGAGGAGACCGGTCGCGGCGACGGCTGGCGCGAGCACGCGCACAGGATCCGCACCCCGGACGGCGATCTCGACTACTCCTACCGGACGGAGGACGGCTTCGGCACCTCCTGTCACGACTTCCTGCTCAAGGGGGACGAGCCCGAGAAGAAGCTGCCGGCGCTTCGCCACTTCCCCTCGGCCGACCTCTACGACATGTCGATCCTGAAGGGAATGGTGGAGAAGGTCGGCGAGGAGGCGTGGTGGCTCCACCACGTGATCGGGCCCTGGGACATGGCGGCCGAGATCCGCGGCCTCGTCGACCTCTCGATGGACGTCTACGACCGGCCCCAGTTCGTGCACGACCTGATGCGCTTCTGCACCGACTGGCTGAAGGGCTTCTACCGGCGTCTGGGGGAGAGCGGCATCCACTCGATCTCGATGAACGAGACCTGGGTCGGCGTCGGTGTCGCGCCCGAGCACTTCGTCGAGTTCATGAAGCCGTACGAGACGGAGTGCGTGCAGGCGGCGCACGAGGCGGGGTACCTGGTCAGCTTCCACAATTGCGGGCGGGCGACGTTGCTGCTCGAGGACATGGCCGACACGGGCCCGGACGCGATCGAGACGCTGACCTCGAGCCGCTCCTCGGGCGACGTCGATCTCGCGGACGCGAAGCGGCGGATCGGTGACCGCGTCTGCCTGTTCGGCGGCTTCAACGAGCATCTGCTGCACGAGGCGGACGCGGACGCGGTGCGCGAGGAGGTCAGGCGCTGCCTGGATGCGGCGATGGCGGGCGGCGGCTACGTGCTGCGCTCGACGGGGCAGATCTTCGACGCGAAGCCGGGCTTGATCGAGGTCATGTGCGAGACCGCCCGCGAGCTCGGGCGCTACAACTAGGCCGCTTGACCGACGTCGTCGGCCAAGTGGTTAGACGACCCGAATGACCCGGGACGGGCTCTTCGACGTCCGCACCTCCGCGGAGGGGCCGGCCGGGGCGCTGCCCTTGACGCCCGAGCTCCTCAGAGAGCGACCGTCCGGAGACGTCTTCGGGCTGTCGATGAACGTCGGCATGGGCTGGGAGGCGTCCGAGGTCGGCCGCGACCAGTTCCTGATCCTCTCCACGCAGGGCGGCGTCCGCGCCGACGACGGCACGCCGGTCGCGCTCGGCTACCACACCGGTCACTGGGAGGTCGGCCTGCTCGTCCGCGAGGCGGCCGGGGAGCTCGCCCGGCTCGGCGGGCTGCCGTTCGCGGTCCACGTCTCCGACCCGTGCGACGGGCGGACGCAGGGCACGACGGGAATGTTCGACTCGTTGCCGTACCGGAACGACGCGGCGATCGTGCTGCGGCGGCTCGTCCGCTCGCTGCCGAACCGGCGCGCCGTGATCGGCGTCGGCACCTGCGACAAGGGGCTGCCGGCGATGCTGATGGCTGTCGCCTCGTTCCGCGAGCTCGCGGGAGCGATCGTGCCGGGCGGCGTGACGCTGCCGCCGCGCCGCGGCGAGGACGCGGGCTCGGTGCAGACGCTCGGAGCCCGCTTCGCCCACGGGATGGTGACGCTCGACGAGGCGGCCGAGCTCGGCTGCCGGGCCTGCGCGTCGCCGGGCGGCGGCTGCCAGTTCCTGGGCACCGCGGCGACCTCGCAGGTCGTTGCGGAGGCGCTCGGACTCACCGTGCCGCATTCGGCGCTCGCCCCCTCGGGGCAGCCGATCTGGCTCGACGTCGCCCGGCGGACGGCGGTCGCCGTCCAGGAGGCGGTGCAGGGCGGCCGCACGCTCGACGAGGTGCTGACCGACGACGCGATCGAGAACGCGATGCTCGTGCACGCCGCCTTCGGCGGCTCGACGAACCTGCTCATCCACATCCCCGCGATCGCGCATGCGGCAGGGCTGCCGCGGCCGACCGTCGAGGACTGGCGGCGGGTCAACCGTGCCGTGCCGCGGCTCGTGGACGCCCTCCCGACCGG
>JBBILK010000458.1:0-1775 GCA_037444965.1 Actinomycetota bacterium
CGTCCTCCGACCAGAAGTACTCCTGCAGCCCCTGCACCCACTCGAAGTAGGAGACCACCACGCCGCCCGCGTTCGCGAGGATGTCGGGCAGGACGAGCACACCCTTCTCCTCGAGGATCGCGTCCGCCGCCGGCGTGACCGGCCCGTTCGCCCCCTCCAGGATGATGGGAGCGCGCACCCGGCCGGCGTTGGCCGTCGTGATCACCTGCTCGAGCGCGCAGGGTGCGAGAACGTCGCACTCGAGCAGGAGCAGCTCCTCGTTCGTGATCGGCTGCGGCCCAGGACAGCCCGCGAGCCTCCCCGTCGCGTGCTTGTGGGCGAGCACCGCCGCGATCTCGAGCCCCGACGGGTCGTAGAGGCCGCCGCTCGTGTCGGAGACGGCGACGACGCGGGCGCCCTCGTCGGCGAGGAAGCCGGCGAGGTAGCTGCCGACGTTGCCGAAGCCCTGGATCGCGACGGTGAGCTCGGAGAAGCTGCGCCCGAGCTTCGCCGCCGTCAGGCGAGCGCAGTAGAGGGCGCCGCGCGAGGTCGCCTCACGCCGGCCGAGCGAGCCGCCGACGTCGAGCGGCTTGCCGGTGACGACCTCCCGGACGGAGTAGCCCTTGTTCATCGAGTACGTGTCGAAGATCCACGCCATCACCGTCGCGTCGGTGCCGACGTCGGGCGCGGGGATGTCGCGCTCGGGGCCGATGTCGGAGATGATCTCCGTCGTGTAGCGGCGGGTCAGCCGCTCGAGCTCGCCGCGGGAGAGCGTCTTCGGGTCGCAGGCGACGCCGCCTTTCGCGCCTCCGAACGGGATGTTCATGAGCCCGCACTTCCAGCTCATCCACATCGCGAGCGCCTTCACCTCGTCGAGGGTGACGTCGGGGTGGTAGCGGATCCCGCCCTTCGAGGGGCCGCGTGCGACGTTGTGGATGACGCGGTAGCCCTCGAAGACCTGCACCGACCCGTCGTCCATCCTGACCGGGACCGAGACGACGACGCCCTTCTTGCACATCTCGAGCACCCTGATCAGGTCGGGGTCGATCTCGAACGCGTCACCGACCCGCCGCAGCTGCTGACGCGCGATCTCGTAGGGGTTCTCCTGCAGGTGCGTCTCGGTCATGCCTCCACCTTCCGGGGACGGAGGTAGACGAACCAGTAGAAGGCGCCGACGAGGAGCGCGCCGCCGACGATGTTCCCGATCGTGACCGGGATCAGGTTGTCGACGACGAACGAGCCCCAGGTGAGGCTCGAGAGATCGGGCAGATCGCCCGCCCCGGCGACGAACGCATCGTCGCTCCTCACGAACAGCCCCATCGGGATGAAGTACATGTTCGCCACGGAGTGCTCGAAGCCCGAGGCGACGAACGCGGCGATCGGGGGGACGATCGCGAGGATCCGGTCGGTCGTCGAGCGGGCGCTGTAGCAGAGCCAGACCGCCATGCAGACGAGCGCGTTGCAGAGGATCCCGAGCGCGATCGCCTGCCCGAAGTCGAGGTTCGTCTTCGCCGCCGCGATCGTGAGCGCCTGGGTCCCGACGGCGCCCTTGCCGAACGTGTACTGCTGCGTCCCGTACATGAGCGCGGCGGTCGCGATCGAGCCGGCGAAGTTGCCCAGGTAGACGATCGCCCAGTTCCGCGCGAGCGCGAGCGTGCTCACGCGGCGGCTCGCCCAGGCCATCACGATCAGGTTGTTGCCGGTGAACAGCTCGGCCCCCGCCACGACGACGAGGATGAGGCCGAGCGAGAACGTCAGCCCGGCGAGCAGCCGGGCGACGCCGAACGGCAGGTCGG
>JBBILK010000458.1:1788-2826 GCA_037444965.1 Actinomycetota bacterium
CGTCGTCGTCGAGAAGACGGCGCCCATGGCGATGAATGCCCCCGCCAGCACGGCGAGGGCGAACATGTTGGCGGCGGGCAGGGCGGCTTTCGTCTTCCCGACGTCCTCCGCCTTGCGGGCCATCGCGGGCGGCGGCAGCGCGTCGACCCCGCCCGCCGGGAAGGCGGGCGCGGGGGCCACACCGGAAGGGTCGGCCGGATTCGGACTCATCCACGCGCCGGTTCGCCGCGGCGACCCCGACTTCCTCCCCCGGACGGGGCACGGCGGTCGCACGGTAGCGGGGATCAATCATCCCGCCTCCGTGGCCGATAGACGAGGCTATGGGGCGAGAGCTGCGCGTTCTCCTGATCGACGACGACTCGAAGGCGGCCCGCCGCGTCGAGCGGGCGCTGGCGAGCGCCGGTAACGGCTCGTTCGCAGTCGAGTGGGTCGACAGGCTTCTCCCGGGGCTCGACCGGCTCGCCGACGGTGGCATCGACGTCTGTCTGATCGGCCTGTCGCTCGGCGAGACCCAGGGGCCGAGAACGGTGCTGGCGGCGCGGGCGCAGGCGCCCGATGTTCCCGTGCTCGCCCTGGCTCCGACCACGGACGAGGAGGTCGTACGGCGTATGCTCGAGGAGGGCGCGGAGGAGTGCCTGCGCACGGACGAGCTGGACGCCGATGTCGTCGTCGCCGCGATCCGGCGTGTCGCGAACACCCGAGCACGCCGGCAAGAGCCGAGCCGGGAGCTTCCCACGCGCGAGCAGGCCGTCGACGGCCTGACCAGCCTCCTCAACGAGCGGGGTCTCCTCGCCCTCGGCGAGCGCCACGTCGAGGTCGCGGTGCTGACGCGCAGGCCGTTCGCTGTCCTCTACGTCGACATCGATGGCCTCGCCTCGGTCAACGCGGGCGCGGGCACCGGCGAAGGCGACCGCGCCCTGGTCAGCGTTGCCGGCCTGCTGACGGCGACCTTCCGCGGCTCGGACGTGGTCGCGAGAGTCGGTGGCGACGAGTTCTGCGTCCTCCTGAGCGTGGTCTCGCCGACGGGCGCGAGCGAGA
>JBBILK010000459.1:0-2825 GCA_037444965.1 Actinomycetota bacterium
CGCGTTGTTGGGCCAAGAGCGGCGCCGGCAGCAGCGCGATCGCCGCAAGCATGATCGCGAAGTGTCGCTGCGCCCACGTCATGGCGCGGTCACTCCGGCAAGAAAACAAAGTTCACGGCGGGCACGGTCGATCTGATCCTCCTCGACGCCCCGGCCGCGGGCCACGCGATCACGTTCCTCGAGTCGGCGCGCGGGCTGCTCGACGCGGTCACCGTCGCCGCCGTCTACCACGAGGCCCGCGACCTGTTTCCGCACAACCCCGTTCGCAAGCTGCGTTTCCTCGAGGGCGGGGTCACCTACTTCCGTCCGGACGCCCGCCGCTACCGCGGCCTCGCCATCCAGCCGCGGATCGGCTCGCTCGCCCGTGAGCGGGACGTGGTCGCCGAGCTCTGCGACGCGGCGGAGCGCCGCGGCCTCTCGGTGCACGCCTGGACGGTCTTCCTCCACGCCGACTGGCAGGTCGGCGGGAACGAGGAGCACGCCGAGCAGACCGCGTTCGGCGATCCGTGCCTGACCGAGCTCTGTCCCGCGAACCCGGACGTTCGCGACTACGTGCGCGCGCTCGCCGGCGACATCGGCCGGCTCGGCGTGAAGACCGTCGTCGCCGAGTCACTCCACTACCATCCGCTCGAGCACGGCTACCACCACGAGCGGTACTTCCTCCGCCTGGGCGCGCGGACGCGCTTCCTGCTCGGTCTCTGCTTCTGCCGTCACTGCCTCGCCGCCGCGCGGGCGGCCGGGGTCGACGCCGACGCGGTGCACCGGTTCGCTCACCGCGAGCTCCAGCGGGTCTTCGACGGCGGCGCCGACGACTCGGCCGAGCTCGACCGCGAGCAGGTGCGCTCGCTCGTCGGCGGCGAGCTCGGAGGCTACCTCGACGAGCGGGAGCGGATCGTTTGGACGCTCGCCGCCGAGGCGGCCGAGGCCGCGGCGGCGGAGGGCGCCAGCTTCGCGTTCATGGACGCCTCGGGGGCGATCAAGGGCTACGCCGACGGCCGGCCGACCGGGGGCCCGGCGCCCGAGATCGCCTGGCGCCTCGGCGTCGACCTCGCTCATGTGGGCCGGGCCTGCGGGGGGCTCGAGGCGATCGCGTACGCGGCCGACCCGGACCGGATCCGTTTCGACCTGGACGCGTACCGCGACCTGCTGCCCGCGGGCGGTACGCTCGCGGCCGCGCTGCGGCCGATGCTCCCCGACTGCGACTCGGCCGAGAACCTGGCGGCCAAGCTGCGCCTTGCCCGCGAGCTCGGCCTCGAGCGTGTCGACCTCTACCACTACGGCTTCGCGCCGCTGACGGCGCTCGACCGGATCCGCGAGGCAGTGGAGTCCACGAGAGCAGGAGGAAAGGATGGCTGAGCACCAGAACACGTCGATCGTTCGCGCCCTTTTCGACGCTTCCGCCCGACAGGACGTGGACGGGGTTCTGAACCTGCTCGCCGACGACGTCGTCTTTCACATCCCCGGCTCGAGCCCGATCGCCGGAACCTATCGGGGGAAGGATGAGGCACTTGCCTTCTGGGGTCGCCTCGCGCAGCTGAGCGACGCGCCTCCGCAGAGCGAGCTTCTCCACGCGCTGACCGACGGCGAGAGCACCGCGGTCGCCGTGTGGAAGACACGCGCCTCCCGCAAGGGGCAGATCCTCGAGGACGTGCTCGGGTACATCTTCGAGTTGCGGGACGGGAAGATCGCGAGTGCGAGGAACCTCGCCGCCGACCCCGAGGCGGCCGACCGGTTCTGGTCCGCGTAGCGGGCGCGCTGCTTGCGCTCGCAGAGCCGGCGACGCGCTCAGCGCGACCGTCCGAGCAGCTCGCCCGCGGCCCGGAGGCCGCTGCGGAGCGCTCCCTCCATCAGCGCTGCCAGCTCGCCCGCGGTGTGCTCGCCGCAGAAGTGGAGCGGGCCGGCCGGTGGGACGGGCTCACCGGGAGCCGAGTCTGGGCTGCGCGTCGAGTACGCGGCTGCGACCCACGGGTCGTCGTCCCAGGTCGAGAGCACGGTGCCCGCCGGCTCGAGCTCGAGGTCGGGCCGCAGCCGGCGGAGCGACGTGATCCACGCCCCCGCCCCCTGCGAGATCCGGAGGCGCTCGAGGGCGGCAGCAGACCCCGCGAACGCGTGGACGACCGGTTGCACACCGGCGGCACCGGTTGCCGTCCACGTCCAGTACCGCTCCGGCACGGAGAGCACGGCGCTCGGGGACGGCACGGTCGCGAGCGGAACGAACAGCTTCGCTGCGTGTCCGTAGGCCACGCGCGCGAGCGCCCCCGCCGTCGGCTCCGGCAGCGCCGGCTCGAACGAGATCCGTCCGATCACGCTGGCCGGGACGGCGATCACGCAGGCGTCGGCCGCGATCTCGGCGCCCGCCGCGAACACGCGGACACCCTCGCCGGCCCAGACGACCCGCTCGACCGGACTCGACAGGTGAACCGCGCTGCCGAGCTCGGCCGCGAGCGCATGGGCGAGCCGCTGGTTGCCGCCCGCGATGCTCGGACACTCGTCGGACGTGTGCGCCGCGATGTCCGCGAGCGCGGCGGCGCTCACCTCGTCGGCGACGGCCGCCGACGAGACCTCGACCCGGGCCCTGAGCGCTTCTCGCGCACCGGGGTCGAGGGCGAGCACGTCGAGGAGCTGCCCCGCTGAGAGGCGCGCAGCATCGGGGCGGGTACGGAGCGTCTCGCGCACCGTCTCCGCAGCGGCGTGCAGCGTCGCGCGATCGACGCCGATCCCGCCTCGGGGCTCGCGATCGCCGTAGTGCATTCCCTTGCTCCAGAGACCGAGCCGGAACCTCTCGGCGAGCTCCAGGATCACCCTGTTCTCGGGCAGGATGAACT
>JBBILK010000460.1:0-2825 GCA_037444965.1 Actinomycetota bacterium
CCAGGTCCTCTCCGAGACGATCCCGAGTCTCAAGGACCCCCGGATCGGCTTCG
This sequence comes from Actinomycetota bacterium, assembly GCA_037444965.1. GTDB lineage: Bacteria > Actinomycetota > Thermoleophilia > Gaiellales > Gaiellaceae > JBBILK01. The sequence goes on from JBBILK010000460.1 coordinate 54, forward strand.
TGACCGTGACCGAGGTGCGGGCGACCTCGGACTTGAGACAGGCGACCGTCTACGTGAGCGTCCTCGGCACGGAGCGACAGCAGGAGCGGACCCTCGCAGGGCTCGAGTCCTCCCGTGGGACGCTCCAGCGCCGCGTCGCCCGCGAGCTGCACCTCAAGCGAACCCCGCAGCTCGTCTTTGAGTACGATCGGTCGGTCGAACGGGGAGCGCGGCTCTCCAAGCTTCTCGATGAGCTCTCATCCGAACCTGGCGCACGAGCTGCGGACGATCGCTAGCGCGATCAGGGCGAACGACCGCTTCGTCGTCACCACGCACGAGAACCCCGACGGCGACGCGCTCGGCTCGCTGCTCGCCATGCAGCTCGGACTCGAGCAGCTCGGCAAGGACGCCTACATGTACCTCTGGGGGGAGGTGCCGCTGCCGCACGAGTACTCGTTCATGGACCTCGACCAGCTCCGCCGGGGCCAGCCGCCCGCAGACTCGGGCGGCCGGGTCGTGCTCGTGCTCGACTGCGCCAACGCGCGCCGGCTGGGACCCGACCCGGAGCTGCTCGACCGCGCGTCGCTGATCGTGAACATCGACCACCACCACGACAACACGGGCTTCGGCCACCTGAACCTCGTGGCGGCGGAAGCCTCCTCGACCGGCGAGCTCCTCCGCGACCTCTTCGCCGAGCTCCCCGTCCCGCTGACGCCCGAGATCGCCGAAGCCCTGTACATCGCGATCGTCACCGACACGGGCCGCTTCCAGTACACGAACACGACGCCGCGGACGCTCAGGGTCGCCGCAGAGCTGGTCGAGGCTGGCGCCGACGTCCACCGGGTCTTCCAGGGGGTGTACGAGAACGTCGCCTTCGCGAAGCTCAAGCTGCTCGCGCGGGCGCTCGAACGGGCCCGGGTGTACGAAGGAGGCAGGCTGATCGTCTCCGTCGTCCTGAAGGAGGACTTCGCCGAGGCCGGGGCCGAGGAGCCGTTCGCCGAGGGGCTCATCGACCACCTGCGCGCGGTCGAAGGCGCGGACATGGTCGCCCTGATCCGCGAGCCGCCGACGGTGGACGGCCCGACCCGGCGCGTCAGCCTGCGGACGACCACCGAGGGAATCGACGTCTCGATGATCGCGCGCAAGGGTGGCGGCGGCGGACACCGCCAGGCGGCGGGGTTCTCGAGCGAGGAGCCGGTCGAGGAGATCACGGAGTTCATCAGGCGCGAGTACCTGCGCCAGGCGCGAGAGGAGTAGGAGCTACCGTGCCGCGAGGCCCGGGTGGGCTCGTCCTCGTCGACAAGCCGGTCGGCCCGTCGTCGTTCGCCGTCGTGCGCAGGCTGCGGCAGCGCTACCGCCTCAAGGCGGGGCACGCCGGCACGCTCGACCCGCTCGCGAGCGGCCTCCTGCTGGTCGTCCTCGGCTGCGCCACCCGGCTCGCGCGCTACCTCGTGGGGCTCGACAAGCGCTACGTCACCGTCGTCCGGCTCGGGACGCGAACGACGACCGGCGACGCGGAGGGCGCGCCGCTCGAGGAGACGCCGCTCCCCGAGGACCTGGACGCAGCGCTCGCCGCGCTCACCGGCGAGGTCGCGCTGCCCGTGCCCGCCGCGTCCGCGGTGAGGATCGGCGGCGAGCGTGCCTACCGGCTCCACCGCCGCGGGGTCGCCGTCGAGATGCCGACGAGACGTGCTCTCGTGCACGAGATCCGCGTACTCGGGTACGAGCCGCCGGAGCTCGAGCTCGAGCTGCACGTGGGCAGCGGGACCTACGTGCGCGCGCTCGCGAACCGGCTCGGCGGGCACTGCCGTTCGCTGCGGCGGACCGCGGTCGGGCCCTTCCGGGTCGAGGACGCAGACGAGGACCGCCTGCTCGCGCCTCTGGAGGCCCTCCCTCACTTCCCGCGGCTCGACCTGGACGACGACGAGCTGCGGCTCGTCTCGAGCGGGCGGCCGATCGCCGCTGCAGGGGAGGGCCGGGTGTGCCTCGTCCACGGGGGCCACCTGATCGCGGTGGCGAGGCTGGGGAGCGGCCTCGGCCGGCCGGAGACCGTGCTCGGGTAGGGGCTCGTGATCGTCTCCCGCGACCCGAGCGAGCTCCCCGCCGCCGAGCGCGCGGTCGCGATCGGCACGTTCGACGGCGTCCACCGCGGGCACCGGCAGGTGATCGAGCGGGCGCTGGCGACGGGCCTCCGCTCGACGGTGGTGACGTTCCATCCCCACCCGCGGGAGGTGCTCGGCTACGAGGTCCACCTGCTCTCGACCTTCGAGCGGCGCCTGGAGCTGATCGAGGCGATCGGGCCCGACGACATCCTCGTCGTCGAGTTCACGGCAGAGCTCTCCCGGCTCGGGCCCGAGCAGTTCGCCCGCGAGGTGCTCGAGCCGATCGGCACGCGAGTGGTCTTCTCCGGCGAGAACTTCCGCTTCGGCCGCGGGCGCAGCGGCGATCCGGGGCTCCTGCGCGAGCTCGGGTTCGAGGTGGAGGCGGTGCCGCTCGTCGAGGGAGTGTCGGCGAGCCGGATTCGCGAGGCGCTCCGAGCGGGCGACGTCGGCGCCGCGGCCCGCATGCTCGGCCGCCCCGCCGAGCTCGAGGGGCTCGTGGTCACGGGGGACAGCCGTGGCGTCGGGCTCGGCTTTCCGACGGCGAACCTCGCGGTCCCGGCCCACCTCCTCGTGCCCGGGCACGGCATCTACGCGGGCTCGGCGCTCGGGCGGCGGGCGGCGATCTCGATCGGCGTCAACCCGCACTACGGAGGGCACGACCTGCGAGTCGAGGCGTACCTGCTCGGCTTCG
>JBBILK010000461.1:0-1558 GCA_037444965.1 Actinomycetota bacterium
CGGAGGCTGGATCGTGCGACACCGGCCGGATCGCGTCCGCGTGGCCCTGGCGTTCGGCTTCGCCGCGAGCGCGGGCGGGACGCTCGTCCTCGCGGTCGCCGGGCCGCCGGCGCTGTCCGTGCTCGGCGCGCTCGTGCTCGGCCTCGCCTCGGGAATCCCGTTCGCGGCCAGCTTCGGCGCTGCGGCGAGGGTGCGCCCGGACGCCCCGGCCGCGGCCGTCGCGATGGTGAACATGGCCGCCAACCTCGTGGTGGTCGTCGGCACGCCGCTCCTCGGGCTGACGTTCGCGCTCCCCGGCGACGGCCGGATCGGCTTTCTCGCCACGATCGTGCTCTGGGTCGCCGCCCTGCTCGTCGTGCCGGGGGTTCGGGAGCTCGAGTCCCGCCGCCCGGTCGGCTCCCCCGGCTGAGCGCGTCGCTCCCTCCGGACCGGCGCTATCTTCGGGGAAGCGAATGACGTCGGCCTTCGATGCAGCGGGCGCGTTTCTCGGGCAGCTGGTCTCGGTCGACTGGCGCTGGATCGTCCTCGGCGTCGCGTGCCACGTCGCCAAGACCGCCTGTCGCAGCCGGGCGTGGAGGAACGTGATCGCCGCGGCCTACCCGGCGTCGCAGGTGCGCTGGCGCCACGTGTACGGCGCCTACCTGGCCGGGGTGGGCCTGAACGCGGTCGTGCCCGTACGCAGCGGCGATCTGCTGAGGCTCTTCCTCGTCAAGCGGCGCATCGACGGAGCGAGCTACCCGACGCTGGCCTCGACGCTCGCGGTCGAGACGCTCTTCGACCTCGCGGCCTCCGCGGCGCTGCTCGCCTGGGCGGTGCACGCGGGGGTCATCCCCGGTCTCGGCAGCCTCACGCGCCTTCCCGGCTTCGACGCGTCGTGGTTCCTCGCCAATCCCCTCGCCTCCGCTGCGCTCTGCGTCCCGCTCCTGCTCGGGACCTTCCTGCTCGTGCGGCGGTTCTCGGATCGCATCGCCTCCATCGGCCGGCGGGTCGTGCTGGGCTTCGCGATCCTCGGCGACGGGCGGCGCTACCTCCGCTCGGTCGTCGCCTGGCAGGCGGCGGACTGGGCCCTGCGCCTGCTCGCGATCGTCTGCTTCCTGCAGGCGTACGGCGTCGCCGTCGGACTCGGGCCGGCGGCCGACCTCGAGAGCGCGCTCCTCGTCCAGGTGGCGCAGAGCCTCTCGACGCTCGTCCCGGTTACGCCGGCCGGGCTCGGCACCGAGCAGGCGCTCGCCGTCTACGTGCTCGCGGAGAAGGCGACGACGTCCGCGGCCGTCGGTTTCAGCGCCGGGATGCGGCTCGCGCTCGTGAGCGTGAACGTCGCGGCCGCGGCCGGCGTGCTCCTGCTCACGCTCGGCACCGTCCGCTGGCGCCGGCAGATGGAGCACGAGGAGGCCGCGCTCGCGCTCGCCCGCGCGGAGGCCGAGATCTGAGCTGCCGGCGGGGCAGCCGGCACGTCGGTTCCCCGTTGCCCTTCGCCCGCTCGGCCCCGTAAGCTAGGCACCGCTGCGTCGTGCGGCAGGGGAGAGCGGTTTTCGGTGCGCAAGAGCCTCGTCATCCA
>JBBILK010000461.1:1568-2816 GCA_037444965.1 Actinomycetota bacterium
ATGCCGTCGTCCGGCACCAGCGCCGTGTCGGCCATCACCAGCTTGATCTTCGCCCTCGTCATGGGCATCGTCATCGGGGCGATCTCTGCCGTCGTCGCGCTCTTCATCCCCTGGCTACCGGACCTCGCATCCGAGGAGGGGAGCGGGATCGACGACCTCTACCTCTTCGCCTCGGTGATCAGCCTCGTCGTCATCTCCGTCGTCGCGGCCGTCTCCATCTACGCGGTGATCAAGTTCCGGGCGAAGCCCGACGACGACGAGGACGGCAAGCCGATCCACGGTCACACGGGGCTCGAGATCACCTGGACGGCGATCCCGACCGTGCTCGTGACGGCGATCGCGGTCTACAGCGCCATCGTGCTCGTGAACAACGAGGACCTGAAGCCCGACCACCGCGTCGTCGAGGTCAAGGCCGTCCAGTTCGCCTGGAGCTTCACCTACCCCGAGGCCGAGGTGACGAGCGGCGAGCTCCACGTTCCCGTTGGCGAGCAGATCGAGTTCCAGATGGAGGCCGAGGACGTCATCCACTCCTTCTGGGTGCCGGAATGGCGTCTCAAGCAGGATCTCGTCCCCGGCAATCCGACGCGAGTGATCATCACGCCTGACGAGGTCGGGAGCTACACGCTCGTCTGCACCGAGCTCTGCGGTCTCGGGCACTCGACGATGCGCGCGATCGTCGTCGTCGAGAGCCGCGCCGACTTCGACCAGTGGCTGGCCGACCAGCAGGCCGCCGCAGGAGGCGGCGAGGCCTTCGACGCGAAGACGGCGTTCAGCGAGAGCTGCGGCAGTTGCCACACGCTCGCCGCGGCCGGCACCACCGGGCAGGTGGGTCCGAACCTCGATACCGTGTTGGCAGGGGTGAGCGCGGAGGAGGTTCTTCAGTCGATCGTCGATCCGGACGCGGCCGTCGCCGAGGGCTACCAGCCGGGTGTGATGCCGAAGAACTTCGGTGAGCTCTTCTCGCAAGCGCAGCTCGACGCGCTCGTCGGGTACCTGACAGGATCGGCGGCGGGGTAGAGGGGTCATGGCTGTAGACGTCCTCGAGCACGGCCCAGGCGTCCATGCGGCCGCGCCGCCCGCGCCCCGCGGGATCCGCCGCTTCACGCGTGGCGGCTGGCTGCGCGCGCTCTGGACGACGCCGCTCGCCTTCGGGATCGCGACGGGGATCGTGATCGGCGCGCGGGAAGGGCTCGGCTACGAGCCGCTCTGGAGCCTCGAGACGCTGATCACGGCGTGGACGATCGTCAC
>JBBILK010000462.1:0-2811 GCA_037444965.1 Actinomycetota bacterium
GCGCCGGCCTCGACCTGCGCGAGATTGACCTGAACGACATGCAGCGCCAGTTCGCGCTGGTGCCGCAGGAAGCCGTGCTGTTCGCCGCCTCGATCCGCTACAACATCGCCTATGGCCGCCCCGGCGCGAGCGAGGCCAGGACGAGGGCTGCTCGCTGCGCGTCGTGCGGGTCGGCGAGGCTGAGGACGAGGCTCGCTTCCGACCAGCCGTCGGGCAGGTCGTCGAGGATCGCCTGGAGCCGCTCGCCGAGGGTCACGCGGCGATTCTAGTCGGGCGCTCTCTGGTACCGTGACGGTTCGTGGCCAGGGTCGAGCAGAGGGGGCACGCGCTCTCGCGCGAGCGGCTGCTCGACTTCCTCCGCGAGATGCTCCTGATCCGCCGCTTCGAGGAGAAGGTGGAGGAGCGTTTCCGGGCGGGCGACCTCGCCGGCTTCCTGCACGTCTCGATCGGCCAGGAGGCGGTGGCGGTCGGTGTCTGCCGGGCGCTCGAGGAGGGTGACGTGGCCGCGTCCACCCACCGCGCGCACGCGCACGCGCTCGCGATGGGCATGCACCCGAACCAGCTGATGGCGGAGCTCTACGGGAAGGCGGAGGGCTGCAGCCGGGGCTACGGCGGCTCGATGCACCTGTACGACCTCGAGCACGGCCTGATCGGCGCGAACGCCGTCGTCGGGGGCGGCCTGCCGGCGATCGTCGGCAGCGCGCTCGCGTTCAAGCTGCGCGGCGAGCCGCGGGTGGCCGTGGCGTTCTTCGGCGACGGGGCGACGAACATCGGGACGTTCCACGAGTCGCTGAACCTGGCCCAGCTCTGGCGGACGCCCGCCGTGTTCGTCTGCGAGAACAACCTCTACGCGGAGTCGACGCCCGCCTGGCAGCAGCTCCCGATCGAGGATCTCTCGAAGCGCGCCGTCGCGTACGGGATGCACGCGATCACGGTCGACGGCCAGGACGTCGAGGAGGTCTACAAGGCGGCGCACCGGGCGACCAGGCACGCCCGGGACGGCAAGGGCCCCGTCTTCCTGCTCGCGCACACGTTCCGCCTCACCGGCCACTACGTCGGCGACCCGCAGGTCTACCGTCCGAAGGAGGAGCTGCGCGAGGTACGCCAGACCCAGGACCCGCTGACGAAGCTGAGGGCCGCGCTCGAGACGACCGCGGAGGAGTGGGACGAGCTCGAGCGAGAGGTGCGCGGGCTCGTCGACGCCTCGGTCGAGTTCGCCAGGAACGGCACCGACCCGCGGCCCGAGGACGCCCTCGAGAACGTCTACGCCTGACGGGCCAGCGATGCCGACGATGACCTACAGGGAGGCTGTCCGGGACGCCATGGTCCAGGCGATGCGGCGCGACCCGGACGTGTTCGTGATGGGCGAGGACATCGCCGAGATGGGCGGGTCGATGGGCGTCACCCAGGGGATGCTGCAGGAGTTCGGCTCCGAGCGCGTGCGCAACACGCCGATCTCGGAGATGGCGATCGTCGGCGCCGGGATCGGCGCCGCGATCCAGGGCATGCGCCCGATCGTCGAGATCATGTACCAGGACTTCACGACGCTCGCGATGGAGCAGATCGTGAACCAGGCGGCGAAGCACCGCTACATGTCCGGGGGGCAGCTGACGGTGCCGCTGACGATCCGCACGCAGGGCGGCGCCGGCTGGTCGCCGGGCGCCCAGCACGCGCAGCAGCTCGAGGCGTGGTTCGTGCACGTGCCCGGGCTGAAGGTCGCGTTCCCGTCGCTGCCGGTGGACGCCCGCAACCTCCTCTACAGCTCGATCTACGACGACAACCCGGTGCTCTTCTTCGAGCACCGCCTCCTCTACCCGATCAAGGGGGAGGTGCCGGAGGAGATCGAGCCGCTCGAGTTCGGCAAGGGCCGCGTGCACCGCGACGGTGAGGACGTCACCGTCGTCGCCACCGGCCGGCTCGTGCACGAGGCCCTGAAGGCGGCCGAGGAGGCGGACGCGGAGGGGATCTCGGTCGAGGTGTGGGACCCGCGGACGCTGCTCCCGTTGGACGAGGACGGCCTCGTCGAGTCGGTGAAGCGGACGAGCCGCTGCGTCGTCGCGCACGAGGCCGTCGTGCGGCTGGGCTGGGGTGCCGAGGTCGCGGCGATCGTGCAGGAGCGGGCCTTCGACTACCTCGACGCGCCGGTGGAGCGGGTCGGCTCGAAGTTCTGCCCGCTCCCGTTCGCGCCGGTCATGGAGCAGTACGTAATCCCGCACGCAGCAGACGTTCTCGCGGCGATCCGCCGCACGGTGGGGAGGGAGTAGAGGCCGATGGCGCAGGAGGTGACGCTGCCCCGGCTGGGGCAGGGGATGGAGTCGGGGACGATCGTCCGCTGGCTGAAGAAAGTGGGCGAGCGCGTCGAGCGTGACGAGCCGCTCTTCGAGATCTCGACCGACAAGGTGGACGCCGAGATCCCCTCCCCGGGCGAAGGCGTTCTGCTCGAAATCAGGGTGCACGAAGGCGAGACCGTTCCGGTCAACAGCGTCGTCGCGGTGATCGGCTCGCCTGGCGCGGCCGTGTCCGCGGCGCCTCCGGCGCCCGCACCAGCACGCGCGAGCGAGCACCGCGAGTCGAGGGGGGCTGCTCCGAGCGACCGCCGCGAGTCCAGGGAGCCCGCCCCGAGCGAGGGGGCGGGGCCGCCGAGCCGGGGGATCCGCTCGTCCCCGGTGGTCCGGAAGATCGCTCGAGAACACGGCGTCGATCTCTCGCAGATCCACGGCACCGGCATCGGCGGCCGCGTGAGCAAGCGCGACATCCTCGCGTTCCTCGACCGCGGCGGCGAGCTGCGGCCGCCGGCTCCGAACGAGCGGC
>JBBILK010000463.1:0-2807 GCA_037444965.1 Actinomycetota bacterium
GCGCCGTGCCGCTCGGTCGCCGCTCGCAACCCGGCCGCGGCCCGGTCGAGGGCCGCCAGGAGCGCCCGGGCCGCGCGCTCGGGATCCGGCGCGTCGCGGATCGCCCGCACGACCGCGAGCCTGGTGGCGCCTGCCGCCACGACGGCCTCGGCGTTCGAGACGTCGATGCCGCCGATCGCGAACCAGGGGAGGCGGGCGTGCGCCGCTGCATAGCGGACGAGCTCGAGCCCGACGGCGGGCCGGCCCGGCTTGGTCGGCGTCGCGAACACGGGACCGACCCCGATGTAGTCCGCCGAGGCGGCGTCGATCTCCTCCGGCGCGTGGGTCGAGAGGCCGACCGAGAGCCCGAGTCGCCGGACGGCGGCGACCGGCAGATCCTCCTGGCCGACGTGGACGAGGTCGGCGCCGACGAGCAGCGCGAGGTCGGGCCGGTCGTTGACGACGAGCGGGACACGGAGACGGTGGGTGAGGTCGCGGGCCTGCTCGAGCACCGAGAGCAGGTCGCGGTCGGGCAAGCCCTTCTCGCGCAGCTGGACGACGTCGACGCCGCCGCGGACCGCGGCGGCGAGGAAATCGCCGAGGTCGGGGCGGGCGGCCGTGATCAGGTAGAGGCGGCGGCCCTCGAGCACTCGCTACCCTCCCGCGACGGGGCGAGCGACGACCACCGTGTCTCCGGCTGCGAGCTCGACCTCCGTGTAGCGAGACCGCTCGACGGGCTCGCCGTTGCGCTCGACCAGCGCGTACCGGGCGGCGAGCCCGAGACGCTCGAGCAGGCGCGAGACCGTCTCGCCCGCCTCGAGCTCGTGGGGCTTGCCGTTGACGAGGCAGGACTGGCTCATCCGCTCGTGACGAGCCCTCCCACCGGGCTCGACGGCGCCGCCTCGACCCGCTCCGGCATGATCCCCGCCAGGTAGGCGGCCCGGCCTGCCTCGACCGCCAGCCGGAACCCGCGGGCCATCGCCACGGGATCGCCGGCCTTCGCGATCGCCGTGTTGACGAGGACGGCGTCGGCTCCGAGCTCCAGGGCGGCGGCCGCGTGCGACGGAGCGCCGAGGCCTGCGTCGACGACGACGGGCACGCCGGCTTCCTCGACCATGATCCTGATCGCCTCGAGCAGCTTGAGCCCGCGGCCGGTGCCGATCGGCGCGGCCAGCGGCATCAGCGTGGCGCAACCCGCCTCCTCGAGCCTGCGCCCGAGCACCGGATCCGGGAGGACATAGGGCAGCACGGTGAAGCCGTCCTCGACGAGGGCGACCGCCGCCTTCAGCGTCTCGACGGGGTCCGGCAGCAGGTAGCGAGGGTCGGGGATCACCTCGAGCTTGATCCAGTCGGGCAGCCCGCCGGCGCGGGCGAGGCGGGCGACCCGCACCGCCTCGTCCGCGGTCGTGCAGCCGGCCGTGTTCGGCAACAGCATCACGGTCTCGGGGAGGTAGCTCGTGATGTCCTCTCCGGGGCTGTCGAAGTCGATTCGCCGCACCGCGACCGTCACCAGCTCGCAGCCCGACTCGACCACGGCGGCGCGCATGGTCTCGAAGGAGTCGTACTTCCCGGTGCCGGTGATCAGGCGCGACCGGAACGCGCGGCCGGCGATCACGAGCGAGTCGTTCGAGCTCATCTCCATCCCTTCGCTGGCATGACCCAGATCAGGTTCGGCGGTCGCGGCCTCCAGGCCGCCTCTCAGCCCCGTCGAGGGACTCCCGCTGGCAAGAGCGTAGCACCGGTCCCGGCACCGGGGCCGTGCCGCCGACGGGCACGTCGGACCCGGCTCGGTGCCGGTTCCTACCCGCCGCGGAACTGCGGCTCGCGCTTCTCGGCGAAGGCGGCCATGCCCTCCTTCTGGTCCTCCGTCGAGAAGAGCATCGCGAAGAGGCGGGCCTCCGTCTCGAGGTTCGTCCGGTGGTCTCCCTGCAGGGCGAGGTTCGCGGCTTCCTTCGCGTACGCGAGCGCGAGCGGGCCCTTTGCCGCAAAGGTCTCGCAGAGCTCGAGCGCCTTCTCCCGCAGCTCGGACGGGTCGTGGACCGCGTTGACGAGTCCGCGCCGGAGCGCCTCCTCGGCGTCGACCATCCTCCCGGTGAAGATCAGCTCCTTCGCGAAGCCGAGCGAGGTCGCACGGGCGAGGCGCAGCGTGCCGCCCCAGCCCGGGAAGATCCCGAGGCCAACCTCGGGCTGCCCGAAGCGCGCGCTCGTCGAGGCGAGACGGAGGTCGCAGGCGAGCGCGACCTCGCAGCCGCCGCCGAGCGCGTAGCCGTTGACGGCCGCCACCGTCGGCTTGGGCATCGTCTCGAGCAGCGCCCCGATGCGGTGGCCGAGCTCGCCCCAGCGCCGGGCGGCGAGGACGTCGAGTCCGTGCATGTACTTGATGTCCGCCCCGGCGATGAACGCCTTCTCCCCCGCTCCCGTGACGACGACCGACCGGACGGCCTCGTCGGCGGCGAGCTCCTCGAGCCGGTCCCGAAGCGCCTCCGCGTGCGCGAGATCGAGCGCGTTCAGCGCCTCGGGGCGGTCGATCGTGACGACGGCGGCAGTTCCGCGGCGCTCGACCTCGATCGCCATCAGGTCGTCAGGCCCGGGTGGGAGCGTGGTCGCGGAGGAAGTCGATGATCGACGAGAGCGGAGCGCCCGGCGTGAACACCTCGGCCACGCCCAGCTCCTTCAGCGCCGCTGCGTCCTCCCTCGGGATCGTTCCCCCCACGACGACGAGCACGTCCTCCGCCCCGTTCTCGCGCAGGCCCTCCAGGATCCGCGGGACGAGCGTCATGTGGGCGCCCGAGAGGATCGAGATCCCGACCGCGTCCGCGTCCTCCTGG
>JBBILK010000464.1:0-2791 GCA_037444965.1 Actinomycetota bacterium
ACTCCTCGCGCCTCGCGCTCATCGAGGGGGAAGCGTACGAGGAGCCGCGGACGGAACGGCCGCTAGCCGACGGCCGTCGAGCCGTCGCGGCGCGGCTGCGCGATCCATCGAGACGAGGCTCAGTCGACCGGGACGCCGGCCGGACCGCTCCAGTAGGCGAGCCGCGCACCGTCCTTCGACCAGGTCGGCGCGTGCGCGCCGACGGGATCGCGTGTCAGCCGAGTCGCGTGCGCCCCGTCCACGTCGATCGCCCAGACCTGACCGTGATCGTCGCAGCCGCCGGCGAGGAGGAGGTACGCGATCCGCGTCCCGTCGGGCGACCACGCTGGCTCTGCCGCATCCTTGACCAGCTCGCGCAGGCCGGAGCCGTCGACGTTGGCAACGAACACGCTCGCCGTTTGTCCTGTGCCGCGGACGAACGCGAGCCTGCGGCCGTCCGGAGACCAGGTCGGCGAGCCGGCTTGCTCGACGAGCCGCGTCAGATCCGTTCCGTCGAGGTCGACGACCCAGAGGGTGTCCGGGCCGGCGCCGGAGGCCGGGAAGGAGGTGAAGCCGAGCCGCGTCCCGTCCGGCGACCAAACGGGGGCGAGGTCGATCTCCCCGGTGTCCACGACCTCGTGCTGCGACGTGCCGTCGGCCTTCATCGCCCAGATGTCGCCGTCCCGCCGGAAGGCGATCATCGTGCCGTCCGGCGACCAGGAGGGCTCCATGTCGAACCACGGGCCGGGGGTGAGGTTGCGCCGCTCGCGGCCGTTCGCGTCTGCGACGAGAATGTCCGGGTCGGCGTGGGCGGCGTCCGACCAGTCGAGCACCTCCGCCCAGACGACCCGCGACCAGTCGGGGGAGAGGCGTCCACCGCCGGTGCCGGGTGCGAACAGCTCGGGCGGTCCGCCGCCGGGGTCGGCGACGTAGAACCCCGACGGCCGGGTGAGCAGCTCGTCGGACGGACGCGGGCATTCGTTCGTGCCGCACCCGTTCGCGGAGGCGAGTATGGCGGATGCGAGAGCGCAGAGAGCATGCCGACGGAACCGGGGCGAGGACCGCATCCTCGCCCCGTTCGACGTGATCGCCGGCTGCCGGTTAGGCCTTGGTCGCGGCCTTCGCCTTCGTGCGCGCGTTCTTGCGGATGAACTGCTCGACGGCGTCGTGCGCCTCGTCGTCGGGGATCTGCCTCGGCGGCGACTTCATCAGGTAGGCGCTCGGGCCCTCGAGCGCGCCCGCGATGCCGTTGTTCAGGGCGAGCTTGGCGAGCCGGACCGCGTCGATGACGATGCCGGCCGAGTTCGGCGAGTCCCAGACCTCGAGCTTCAGCTCGATGTTCAGCGGCACGTCGCCGAACGCGGAGCCCTCCATGCGAATGTACGCCCACTTGCGGTCGGTCAGCCAGGGGACGTGGTCGGAGGGGCCGACGTGGACGTTCCCGGCGCCGAGGTCGTAGTCGAGCATCGACGTGACCGCGTTCGTCTTCGAGATCTTCTTCGACTCGAGCCGCTCGCGCTCGAGCATGTTCAGGAAGTCGGAGTTGCCGCCGACGTTCAGCTGCATCGTCCGGTCGAGGTGGACGCCGCGCTCGCGGAAGAGGCTCGTCAGCACGCGGTGCGTGATCGTCGCGCCCACCTGGGACTTGATGTCGTCACCGATGATCGGAAGACCCGCCTTCTCGAAGCGCCCCTGCCAGTACTTCTCCCGGCCGATGAAGACCGGCATGCAGTTCACCATCGCGCACCCGGCGGTCAGGATCTGCTCCGTGTACCACTTCGTCGCCTCCTCGGAGCCGACCGGGAGGTAGTTGACAACGACGTCCGTACCGGTCTCCCTGAGGATCCCGACGACGTCGTCGGTCGGCCCGGGCGCCTTCTCGACGACCTGCGACAGGTACTTGCCGATGCCGTCGTGCGTCATGCCGCGGTAGACCGGGACGCCGAGCTTCGGCACGTCCGAGAACTTGATCGTGTTGTTCGGGTGCGCCCAGATCGCCTCGGCGAGGTCGAGCCCGACCTTGCCCTTGACGACGTCGAAGGCGGCGGTGAACTCGACGTCGCGAATGTGGTAGCCCCCCAGGTTGACGTGCATCAGGCCCGGGACGAAGTGGTCGTCCGCCGCGTCCCGGTAGTAGTGGACGCCCTGCACGAGCGAGTTCGCGCAGTTGCCGACGCCGATGATCGCCACGCGCACCTTCTCCTCGGAGCGCGCCGAGCCGTTCGTCGAGCCGTTTATGCCAGCCATCGCTTCCTTTCGTCGATGAGGCGTGATCGGGATGCCGAGCTCGTCTGCTAGCACGCCAAGGATCACGTCGTTGGCGTGCGCTCCCGCGCTGGCCGCCTCCCGGTCGATGGCCGTGGCCTGCATCGCCTTGCCCAGCCGCGTGCGCTCGAAGAAGAGGTGCAGGAGCGCCACCACGGCCAGCGCCACCCCCACGATCCAGAGGGCCTGCGGGGGGAAGGTGGCCCCCAGGACGCGGAGGGGGGTCTCCCCGGAGAAGGCCGGGAGGCCGGCGGCGTTCTTGCCCAGGGTCACCATCACGCCCCCCTTCAGGAAGATGGAGGCCCCGATGGTGATGATGATGAGGTTCAGGATGTCCGCATCGCGCACGGGACGGATGGTGAGCCGCTCCATGGCGGCGCCCACCGCGGTCACCGCCGCCACCGCCAGCAGGAACACCGCGGGGAGGGGCAGCCCCGTCCAGCTCAGCAGGACCGAGGCCAGCATGCCCCCCAGCATGGCGAACTCGCCCTGGGCGAAGTTCACCGCCCCCGTGGCGCTGAAGATGATGTTGAACCCCAGCGCCACC
>JBBILK010000465.1:0-2766 GCA_037444965.1 Actinomycetota bacterium
CCAGCACGTCGAGACGATGCTGCAGACGCTCCAGCTCTCGGGCATCCGGTATCCGGCGCCCCCGGCCCCGCCCCGCGGCGGCCCGGTCGGTCTGAGGGAGGTGCTCGTCGACGGCGGCCCGTTCGCGATCGGGACCGACTCGGACGCCTGGGCGTACGACAACGAGCGCCCCGCACACGAAGTCGACCTCGCACCGTTCTGGATCGACGCGGCCCCGGTCACGAACCGGGACTACGCCGCCTTCGTCGAGGCGGGAGGCTACGAGGAGCCTCGCCTCTGGTCGGCCGAGGGCTGGGCGCACCGCGTCGAGGCCGGCCTCGAGCAGCCGCTCTTCTGGAGGCGCGAAGGCGACGGCGCCTGGTCGCGGCTCCGCTTCGGCCGGCGCGAGGACCTGCCTCCGAACGAGCCTGTCCTCCACGTCTCGTGGTACGAGGCGGACGCCTTCGCTCGCTTCGCCGGCAAGCGCCTCCCGACCGAGGCCGAGTGGGAGAAGGCGGCGTCGTGGGATCCGGCCGCGGGACGCAAGCGGCGGTTCCCGTGGGGCGACTCGCCGTCGCCGGGGCTCGCCAACCTCGGCGGCCGTCACCTCCAGCCGGCCGCCGTCGGCGCGTACCCGGCAGGCGTTTCCGCGTACGCATGCCATCAACTGGTCGGCGACGTCTGGGAGTGGACGGCCTCCGACTTCTCCGGCTACCCGGGCTTCCGCTCGTTCCCGTACCGCGAGTACTCCGAGGTCTTCTTCGGGAGCGACTACAAGGTGCTGCGCGGCGGTTCCTTCGCGACGCATCCGGCGGCACTGCGGACGACGTTCCGCAACTGGGACTTCCCGATCCGGCGCCAGGTCTTCGCCGGCTTCCGCTGCGCCCGGGACGCCTGAGGAGCATCGAATGAGCACCGCTACCTCGCTCCGCGTCGACGTCCACCTCACCCCCGGCGAGCTCCGGGCCGCACTCAGGGCCGACGCGCTCGCTGGGCTGACGTCGACCCCGAAAGAGCTGCCGCCGAAGTGGTTCTACGACCCGGTCGGCTGCGCGCTCTTCGACGCGATCACGCGGCTCGACGAGTACTACCCCACCCGCCGCGAGCGCGAGATCCTCTACTCCGAAGCGGGCGCGGTGGCGCGGCTCACCCAGGCAGACACCCTGGTCGAGCTGGGGCCCGGCAGCGGCGAGAAGACGGTCCTCCTGCTCGACGCGCTCGCCGCCAGAGGGACGCTCCAGCGTTTCGTCCCGCTCGACGTCAGCGAGGTCGCCGTTCGCGCACTGGCCGAGACCGTCGCCGCTCGCTACGCGGGCATCGAGATCCACGCGCTCGCGGCCGACTTCGAGCGGCACCTCCACGCCCTGCCGAACGGCGGGCGGCGGCTCGTCGCGTTCCTCGGCGGCACGATCGGGAACCTGCCGCCCGAGCGTCGAGTCGCCTTTCTCGCCGACCTCTGCAAGAGGCTCGGGCCGGACGACGCGCTCCTGCTCGGCGCGGACCTCGTCAAGGACCCCCGGCGGCTCGAGGCCGCGTACGACGACCCCGCGGGCGTCACCGCTGCGTTCAACCTCAACGTCCTCTCGGTCCTGAACAGGGAGCTCGGCGCCGACTTCCAGCCGCGGCAGTTCGAGCACGCCGCCCGCTTCGACGCCGAGGAGGAGTGGATCGAGATGATCCTTCGCTCCCGCCGCGACCAGCGTGTCCGCGTCGCGGGCCTCGAGCTCGAGACGGCGTTCGCGGCCGGGGAGGAGATGCGGACGGAGATCAGCGCCAAGTTCCGGCGGGAGCGGCTCGAGGCCGAGCTCGGGGAGGCGGGCTTCGAGCTCGAGCGCTTCTGGACCGACGCGCGGGGGGACTTCTCGCTCCTGCTCGCCCGGCCTCTATAGTCGGGCGCGTGGAGGTCGTCGTCTTCGTCGAGATCCCCGCCGGCTCACGCAACAAGTACGAGTACGACCCCGCGCTCGGCGGGATCGTCCTCGACCGGCGGCTGTTCACGTCGATGAGCTACCCGGCCGACTACGGCTTCGTCGAGGGCACCCTCGGCGAGGACGGCGACCCGCTCGACGCGCTCGTCCTCGTCGGCGACCCCACCTTCCCGGGCTGCCGCATCCGGGCCCGGCCGATCGGCGTCTTCTACATGGTCGACGAGAAGGGCAAGGACGAGAAGATCCTCTGCGCCTCGATGCGCGACCCGGCCTGGCTGCGGGTGCACGACATCCACGACCTGCAGCCGGAGTACCGGGACGAGATCGAGCACTTCTTCCAGGTCTACAAGGACCTCGAGGGAAAGCACGTGACGACGCGGGGCTACGGCAACAGGGCGGACGCCCTCGAGGTGATCGAGGCAGCCCGCCGCCGGGCCGGGAGCGCGGACTGAGCGCGGTCGTCGAGCCGACCCCGCTCGAGCCCGCGCCCGCCCTGCTCGCCGGCGGCCGCAGGCTCTACCTGAAGCGCGAGCTCGGCGCGTTCAAGTGGCGCGGCGCCCTGCCGACGCTGCGCGAGTACCGTGAGCGCGGCGCCTCGACCGTCGTCACGGCCTCGACCGGCAACCACGGGGCGGCGACCGCCTGGGCCGCCGAGAGGCTCGGGATGAGCGCAGTCGTCTACGTCCCGGAGGGCGCGAGCCGGGCCAAGCTCGCGCTGATCGAGCGCTTCGGCGCCGATCTGCGGCCGTGCGGCCGCGACATGGACGAGGCGAAGGTCGCAGCCTCGGCCTTCGCCGCAGCGGAGAGCCTGCCCCTGTTCGAGGACGGCGCCGAGCAGGCCCAGTACGAGGGCTACCGC
>JBBILK010000466.1:0-2763 GCA_037444965.1 Actinomycetota bacterium
GCGACGTACGCCGGCCGCGTCGTCAACCCGCCTTCCGCCCGCCTGCAGAACGAGGGCTCGATGATCATGGGTCTCGGAACGGCGCTCTTCGAGGAGGTCGTCCACGCCGACGGGCAGGTGACGAACGCGAACCTCTCCGACTACGAGATCCCGTCGCTCGCCGACCTGCCGCCGTCGCTGACCCAGGACCTCGTCGAGGCCCCGGGGGCGGAGATCCACGGCCTCGGCGAGACGGCCGTGCCGCCCGTGCCGGCCGCGATCGGAAACGCGCTCGGCTCGCTCCGGATCCAGCTGACCGAGCTGCCGATGACGCCGGAGCGGGTGCTCGCCGCGATCGACCGGCGGGACGAGGAGTCGGAGCTGTGAGGATCTCCTTCCGGCTGAACGGGAGCCCGGCCGCAGCCGAGGCGAGGCCGGACGAGAGCCTCCTCACGGTGCTGCGGCGGGAGCTCGGCGTCCTCGGCGTCCGCGAAGGCTGCGGGATCGGCGCGTGCGGCGCGTGCACCGTCCTCCTCGACGGGGAGCAGGTCTCGGCCTGCCTCGTCCTCGCTCCGCTCGCGGAGGGCGCCGAGGTGACGACGGCGGAAGGGCTCGGCGACGAGCACCCGGTCGTGGCCGCGTTCGTCGAGGCGCACGCCTACCAGTGCGGCTACTGCACGCCCGGGACGATCGTGGCCGCAGCCGCGCTGCTCGCGGAGAACCCGGCCCCGAGCGACGACGAGATCAGGCTCGGCCTTGCCGCGAACCTCTGCCGCTGCGGTTGTTACGTGGAGGTCATGGACGCCGTCCGGCGCGCCGCAGGTCGTTAGCCTGCGTCCGATGGCAACGCTGATCGACCTGCGCCACCTCGGCCGCTCCGGCGTGATCGCCGTCTACCTCCGCGGCGGCGAGGAGCCGGCGCTCGTCGACTGCGGCCCGTCGGTCTGCGCCGGCACGCTGGAGGAGGGGCTCGAGGAGCACGGCCTCGTCCTCGCCGACGTCCGGCACCTGCTCCTGACGCACATCCATCCCGACCATGCCGGCGCCGCCGGCACGCTCGTCCGGCGCCACCCGGGGCTGCAGGTTCACGTGCACGCGATCGGCGCGCCGCACCTCGCCGATCCGGCGCGCCTCGAGCGGAGCGCGCGGCGCCTGTACGGGGACGACTTCGATCGCCTCTTCGGCGTGATCACCCCCGTGCCCGAGGAGAACGTGCACGTGCTCGGGGACGAGGTGCTCGGGCTCGAGGTCGTGCCCACGCCCGGTCACGCGTCGCATCACGTCGCCTTCTTCGACCGGGATGGCGCGTGCTACCCGGGCGACGCGCTCGGCTGCCTGATGCCGCCCGGCCGCTTCCTCTACCCGGCCGCCGCTCCGCCGGAGGTCGACCTCGACGCGTGGGAGCGGTCCTTCGACGCGATCGAAGCGCGTCGGCCCATCGTCGTTCGCCTGCCGCACTTCGGCGAGCACGGCGACGCGACGGCAGTGATCGCTCTCGCCCGGGCGCAGCTCCGCTCCTGGGCCGGGCGGGTTCACTCCGGTTGCACCGTCGAGGAGTTCGTGGCGGCGGCGGAGGCCGAGCTCGAGGCGCAGGCACCCGGCGCCGCCGACCTGTACCGTCACATGCCCGGCTTCGACCTGACCTACGCCGGGATCAAGCGCTACTTCGACAAGCGAGCCGAACGGGAAAGGGGGACCTAAGTGGCGTACGTCGTGTGCGCGAAGTGGGTCGCGAAGGACGGGGAGGCAGGGAACGTCGAGGCGGCGATCCGGCGGCTCGCCGGCCCGTCGCGGCAGGAGCCGGGGATCATCGTGTACCAGGCCCACCGGGATCCCGAGAACCCGAACGTCTTCTTCTTCTACGAGCAGTACGTGGACGAGGCGGCCTACCAGGCTCACGTCGAGTCCGAGCACTTCAAGGAGCACGGGTTCGGTGACGCCGTCCCGCGGCTCGAGTCGCGCGAGCGCTCGTTCTACGTGACCTGGGACGTGTGACGGAGGCGTGAGCCGGGGTCGCGCCGGCCTCTTCGTCGCGCTCTTCGCGAGCGCGCTCGCTCTGCGTCCGCAGATCGTCGGCGTCGGGCCGCTGCTCCCGGAGATCCAGGACGACCTCGACGTCTCGCACGCGGTCGCCGGCCTGCTCGGCACGATCCCGGTGCTCTGCATGGGCCTCTTTGCGCCCCCCGCGCCGTACCTGTCGGGGTGGCTCGGCACGCGTCTCGCCGTCGCGGCCTGCGTCGGGCTGATCGGTGTCGCGGGAATCGCCCGGGCGCTCTCGCCCGGCGTTGCGGCACTCGTCCTGCTCACGGTTCCGGTCGGGATCGGGATCGGCTTCGCCGGGGCGCTGCTGCCCGTCGCCGTGAAGGAACGCTCGCCCGGCCGGCCCGCGTTCGCCACGGGCATGTACACGTCGGGGATCAACACCGGCTCCGCGATCGCCGCTGCTGCCGCCGTGCCGCTGGCCGCGCTCGGAAGCTGGCGGACGGCGCTGCTCGTCTTCTCCGCCGTCACGGTGTTCCTCGCAGCCGGCTGGCTCTGGCAGACGCGCCGCGAGCAGGCCCACGTGCGCGTCCCGTTCCGCCCGCCTCGCCTCCCGGTTGCCAGCCGGACCGCCTGGATCCTCGTCGCCATGTTCGCCCTGCTCGGGATGGGCTTCTACGGGCTCAACGCCTGGCTTCCCGACTCGTACGTCGAGCGCGGCTGGAGCGAGGGGAACGCGGGGGGCCTGCTCGCCGCGCTCAACATCGCGTCGATCCCGGGCGGGCTCGCGGTCGCGTGGATCGC
>JBBILK010000467.1:0-2760 GCA_037444965.1 Actinomycetota bacterium
GTCCGCGTCGCCGACACACTCGGCCGGTCGCTGCGCGATCTGCGCATCTCGGTCACCGACCGGTGCAACTTCCGCTGCACCTACTGCATGCCGAAGGACGCCTTCGGCCGCGATCACGCGTTCCTCCGCCGCGACCTCCTGCTCACGTTCGAGGAGATCGAGCGGCTGGCGCGGATCTTCGTCGCGCACGGCGTCGAGAAGATCAGGCTCACGGGCGGGGAGCCCCTGCTCCGGCGCGACCTCGAGCGGCTGGTCGAACTACTCGCCCGGATCCCCGGGCTCGACCTGACGCTGACGACGAACGGTGCGCTGCTCCCGCAGAAGGCGGAGGCGCTCGCCCGCGCCGGCCTCGGGCGGATCACCGTCAGCCTCGACTCGCTCGACGACGACGTCTTCGCGGCGATGAACGACGTCGAGTTCCCCGTGGCGCGCGTCCTCGACGGGATCGAGGCGGCCGCGGCGGCCGGCCTCGACCCCGTCAAGATCAACGTCGTCGTGAAGCGCGGCGTCAACGAGGACTCGATCCTCCCGATGGCCCGCCACTTCCACGGCAGCGGCCGCGTCGTCCGCTTCATCGAGTACATGGACGTCGGCGCCACGAACGGGTGGCGCCTCGACGACGTCGTGCCTGCCGCGGAGATCGTCGCGACGATCGACCGGGAGCTGCCGCTCGAGCCGGTCGAGGCGAGCTACCGGGGCGAGGTGGCGAGGCGCTGGCGCTACCGCGACGGCGGGGGCGAGATCGGAGTCGTCGCGTCGGTCACCCAGCCCTTCTGCGGCGACTGCACCCGGGCGCGCCTCTCGGCCGAGGGGAAGCTGTTCACCTGCCTGTTCGGCGTCGCTGGCCACGATCTGCGCGGGGCGCTTCGCGGCGGGGCCTCCGACGACGAGCTTTCCGACCTCGTGGGACGTGTCTGGGGCCGGCGGGTCGACCGCTACTCGGAGCTCCGTTCCGAGGCGACCGCGGAGTTGCCCAGGGTCGAGATGTCGTACATCGGCGGGTAGCGCCTCCGCCGGGCCCGCCGTCCGGGCCGGTAGAATGGCGCCCTCGATGCGCGTTCTCGGGGCCTCCTTCCAGCGGCTCGGCCGCTCGCTGCCCCGCGGTTGGGGGGATTTCCTGCTCCAGCTCGGGATCTGGTTCGGGTTCCTCTTCGCGTACCAGGTCGCCCGGGGAATCGCCGACCGCGACGCAGTCGAGGCCCTCGTCAACGGGCGGCTGCTGATCGACCTCGAGGCGAAGCTCCACGCGCTCGTCGAGCTCGACATCCAGCGGGTGATCCTCTCCGCCGGCGACGGCATCGTGCAGACCGTCAACTGGACCTACTGGAACTCCCAGTTCACGGTCGTGGGGCTCGCGCTCCTCTGGGTCTACTTCAAGCGCAACGAGTCGTTCCTGCGCCTCCGGAACGTCCTCCTGCTCGCGAACCTGCTCGCGCTCGTCGGCTTCGTCCTGATGCCGACCGCGCCGCCCCGCTTCTTCCCCGAGTACGGCTTCGTCGACACGCTCGCCGCCTCCTCCTCGCTGAATCACGGCAGCGGCCTCGTGCAGCTCGCCTCGAACCAGTTCGCGGCGATGCCGAGCGTCCATTCGGCGGACGCGCTCGTCCTCGGCTTCTTCATGGCCTCCCTGGTCGCGTCGCGCTGGGCGAAGGTGCTGTGGACGCTCTGGCCGAGCTGGGTCTGGTTCTCGGTCATGGCCACGGCAAACCACTTCTGGATCGACGTGGCCGCCGGTATCGGCGTCGCGCTGCTCGCCTTCTCGCTCGTCGTCGCGGCCGAGAGCGCGCGGCGGCGTGTCGCCTACGAGCGCGCGCCGCTCAGGTAGCGGCGGCCCGCGCGGCTGGTAGCCTCCCCGCGAGATGGCCCGCCAGCCGACGACCCCGGCGGCCCCGCGGGGGAACTACAAGGACGAGGCGCGCCGGATCGCGGCCCGGTCCATGCAGCAGCTCGGGCAGACGAAGGTCACGCCCGACATGCTCTCCCTCTCGGGTCTCGGGCTCTGCGTCGCGGGTTCGGTCGCCGTCTACTTCGAGGACAGGGCGTGGTGGCTCTACCTCGTCGGGGCCGCCCTCTTCGTACTCGGCGCCGTGCTCGATATCCTCGACGGCGCCCTCGCCCGGGCGGGCGGCAAGGGAACCCCGTTCGGCGCCTTCCTCGACTCGACTCTCGACCGCCTCGGCGAGGCGGTGATGCTCGGAGCGATCGCGCTCGTCTTCATGCGCGAGGAGCGGGAGTGGGCAGTCGCGCTCGCGTTCGCGGCCGCCGTCGGCTCGCTCCTCGTCAGCTACACGCGCGCGAAGGCCGAGAGCATCGGGCTGAAGGGAGAGGTCGGCTTCGGAAGCCGGGCCGAGCGAGTCGCAATCCTCGGGATCGGCCTCGCGCTCGGCTCCGTCGGCGCCCTCCCGTGGGCGGTCCTCGTCCTCGCTGCACTCGCCTGGCTGACCGCCGTCCAGCGGGTCCTCTACGTGCGGAAGCAGCTGATCGAGCGAAGCCGCTCGTAACGGCTATACTGCTAGCAGTTTGGCTGCTAGCAGTTCGGATCGAAAGGGCGTCCTCGTCAGGATGCCCGAGTCGCTCAAGGGAGCGCTCGTCCGCGAGGTGGCGCGCCGAGGCGGCAACCTGAACGACGTCGCCACGGGCATCCTCGCGGATCGCTTCGGCGTTCCCTACACGCCGACCGGTCGCAAGAGCCCGCTTGCCGGCACGAGCGGTGTCGCGCTGCTGCGCATGCCGGCCGAGCTGAAGCACCGCATAGACCGT
>JBBILK010000468.1:0-2760 GCA_037444965.1 Actinomycetota bacterium
CGAGGTTCGGCATCGCCGTGCCGGGTCGCACCTGGTCGGGCGCGAGGATGAACGCGCGCACCTGGTCCGCTCCTCCGAGGCGCTCGATCACGCCTTCGAGGTCGGGTCCGACGAGCTGGCCGCCGCCGAGCGTGTGGCAGGAGGTGCACTTCTGCTCGAAGATCGCCTGCCCCTGGTCGGCCAGCTGGCCGGCCGCGCTCCCGCCCGTCGTGAGCAGCAGCGCGCCCGCGAGGAGGGCGAGGGCGACGAGTTGCCGCACGGTTGTAGCCAAGGCGCGTACCTCCTTGCGCACGGGTGGTCGACCAGCGTCATGGCCACCGTATCGCTCCGCGGCCGGCTCGCCCTGATCAGTTTTGGTCACACGAACTCTTGGTCAGTTTTGGTCAGGGAGGCCCCCGGCAGCCCCCGTACTGTGTTCGTGTCACGAAGCGTGCGGATTGGAACATGTGGCCCCGCTCCGAGGCCGGGATCCATCCGGAGGTGCGCTCCGGCGAGGCGGTGTTCGCCATCGACGGAGACCTTCGCATCGTCTCCTGGAATCACGCGGCCGAGGAACTGACGGGCGTTTCGGCGGCGGAGGCGCTCGGCCGGCGGTGCTGGCTCGTCCTCGACGGGTGCGACGAGCGCGGCGAGCGGGTGTGCGGCCCCGACTGCCCGGTCGCGCACGGCGCGCTCGCCGGTGAGGAGATCTCGCGGCAGACGCTCTGGATCAGGACGGCGGACGGGCGCAGGCCGGTCACCGTGTCGACGATGGCGCTCGGCGAGGGAGCGGACGTGCTCGCCCTGCACCTCCTCCACGCCGAGGCCGAGCCCGCCGCGCCCGAGCCGCCGGCCGCTCCCACGAGCGACAGCGCCGCGCCGCTGACCGCCCGGCAGCGCGAGATTCTGCGCCTTCTCGCCGACGGCGTGCGAGCCGGGGCGATCGCGGAGCGGCTCGGCCTCTCCGAGACGACCGTTCGCAACCACATCCGCGCGACGCTCGTCCGCCTCGGCTGCCACTCGCAGCTCGAGGCCGTCGCGACCGCGCGCCGCAAGGGCCTCCTGTAGGGGCAGGACCTGTCCCGCCCGGGCCGGAGAGGTCCGGCGGGGCCGGACAGGTCCGGCCCCTACTGGATGGTGGCTTGCTCGGCGTCCGCGACGACGTGGGTGACCGGGATCTCGAGCTCCTCGCGGACCCGCTCGACGACCCTGCTCTCGAGCCAGGTGGAGCGGTCCTCGGGGTGCGTCACGATCACGATCTCGTCGGCGTCGAAGCGCCGGAGCGCGTCGGCGATCGCCACGAGCACGTCCGGCTCGGAGACCTCGCCGTAGGCGGTGAACCCCTGCGCTCTCGCCCACTCGAGCGCCGACGCGAGCCGCCGGGCCGCCTCGCCGCGCTCGCGGTCGACGTCGGTCGTCCAGTAGTGCGCACGCGAGCAGAGCACCGGGGCCAGCACGAACAGCTCGGGCCAGAGCTCGACCCGGCGCATCAGCTCGCTGCGAAGCGCCTCGCTCTCGAGCGACTCGTTCGCGACCGCCAGCACGCGGTGCGAGACGTGACCCTCGACGTGGAACGACGCGTCGGCCTCGGCGAGCGGGCGGGCTCTCGCGGCGCGCCGCTCGGTCCAGGCGTACGTCACGCCGGCGGCGACCCCGGCGCCGAAGATCGCCCAGCCGGCGACGGGAGAGGCGAGAAAGCCGATCAGCAGGCCGACCCCAGCGAGCAGGGCGAGCGCGACGACCACCCGGAACGCCTCGGCCTCGGAACGGAAGGGATTCCACATCGTCCCAACCGACACTAGGAGCGGCCTACCGCTCCCGCTTGGTGAATATCGATCAGACTTGGGCGATCTCGACCAAGTTCCGTAGTTTCCACCGAGACGAATCCGCGAGCGCGCGGATGCGCGGCGGCGCCGCGCGTGGGAAGGCTGCCGGTATGGTGCGGAACCCGTATGACTCCAGCGAGGCGCTGTTCGCGTTCGATGCGGAGCTCAGGCTGGTCGTCTGGAACGAGGAAGCCGAACGGCTGACGGGCTTCACCGCCGGGGAGGCGCTCGGCCGCCACTGCTGGGAGATCCTCGACGGCGTCGACGACGAGGGGAAGCGCGTCTGCCGCCCGGACTGCTCGTACGCGCGGATGATGATGCGCGGCGAGGCGCCCCGCGGCCCGGTCGTCCAGATCCGAACAAAGGACGGTGCCCGCCGCAAGGTCGGCTTCTCGCTCCTGACCGTACAGGGCGGAGAGGACTCGCAGTACCTGCACCTCGTCCATCCCCACGCGCGGCAGCCGGCCGAGGCGAGCCCGGCCGGCGACGCCGAGCTGACCCCACGCCAGCTGGAGGTGCTCGAGCTCGCCGTGGACGGGCTGAGCGGGCGCGAGATCGGGGCCGTGCTCGGCCTGGCGGAGACGACCGTCCGAAACCACCTCAAGCTGCTCCAGTTCAAGCTCGACTGCACGAGCCGGGACGAGCTCGTCGCGAAGGCGCTGGCGCTCGGGCTGCTCGAAGCCAGAGCGTCGGCGGCACGCTGAGATCGCCGCGGAGGCGGCCCGCGCTCCGCAGAAACTACGGTTGCGCGGTCCCGAGGCCCTGCCGTAACGTCCCAGCCGGATGGGCACGACCGCGCTGATCATCGCGATCTCGTACCTCGTCCTCGTCGCTCTCGGCATCGTTCTCGCCGTCCTGCTCGCCCGCTCGACCCGCGCCCGCCGGCGCGAGGCCGACACCGCGATGCTCGCGCGGCGAGAGAAGGCCTGGCTCGGGATCGTGATCGTCCTCCTCG
>JBBILK010000469.1:0-2752 GCA_037444965.1 Actinomycetota bacterium
CGGGCCCCGTCTGCGCGACGACGGCGGCCGCCGCAATGGCGGCAACCCTGGCGCGAACCGGTGAGCGGGAGGGCCACCGCTCCGCGCGAGCCTCCCGCTCGGCGGCGATCCGTCTCGTGTGGTCGAGCAGCGCCGTCTCCGTCTCGACGAAGTCGGTCGCGAGCTCGCCCCGGAGAAAGAGGGAGCTCGAGAGCACGGCCTGGTGGAAGGGAATCGTGGTCGTGATCCCGCCCACGACGAGCTCGTCGAGAGCCCTGGACATCCTGGCGACCGCCTCCTCCCGGTCGCCGCCCCAGGTGACGATCTTCGCGACCAGCGAGTCGTAGAACGGCGGAATGGTCGAGCCTGTCTCGACGCCGTCGTCGACGCGCACGCCCGGCCCGCCCGGGGCCCGGTATGCGGCGATCCGGCCCGGCGAGGGCGTGAAGCCCTGCAGCGGATCCTCGGCATTGATACGGCACTCGAGCGCCCAGCCCCTCAGACCGACGTCCTCTTGCCGCACCCCGAGCGGGAGCCCCGACGCGATCCGCAGCTGCTCCTTGACGAGATCGACGCCCGTCACCATCTCCGTCACGGGATGCTCGACCTGGATCCGGGCGTTCACCTCGAGGAAGAAGAACCGTCCCCCGCTGACGAGGAACTCCACCGTCCCGGCACCGACGTAGCCCACCCGGCGGGCGGCCCGGATCGCCGCCTCGCCCATCTCCCGGCGAAGGGCCGGCGTGAGCGCGGTCGACGGGGCCTCCTCGACCAGCTTCTGGTGCCTGCGCTGGATCGAGCACTCCCGCTCGCCCAGGTGCACGCAGCTCCCGTGCGCGTCGGCCAGGATCTGGATCTCGACGTGCCGCGGGCCGGGCAGATACCGCTCGACGTAGACGTCGGGCCAGCCGAAGGCGGTCGCCGCGAGCGCCCGGCAGGCCTCGAGCGCCTGCGCGAGCCCGGCCTCGCCCTCGACGACGGTCATGCCGATCCCGCCGCCGCCCCCCGCCGGCTTCACGATCAGCGGGAAGCCCAGCTCCCGCGCCACCGCCAGAGCGTGCTCCGGGTCCCGGACGGGCTCCTCCGTTCCGGGCACGACCGGGACGCCGGCCTGCGAGAGCTCGCGCCGCGCCGCCACCTTGTCGCCCACGAGCGCCAGCACGGAGCCCGGCGGGCCGACGAACGTCAGCCCCGCCTCCGCGCACGCGTCCGCGAAGCGGGGGTTCTCGGCGAGGAAGCCGTACCCGGGATGGACCGCGTCGGCCCCCGACGTCCTCGCGGCGGCGAGCACTCGCTCGATCGCGAGGTAGCTCTCCGCAGCGGGCGCAGGCCCGATCGGGAACGCCTCGTCCGCGTAGCGCGTGAACGGCGCTCCCGCGTCCGCCTCCGAATAGCCGACCGCGGTGGCGATGCCGAGCTCCCGGCAGGCCCGGACGACGCGAACCGCGATCTCGCCGCGGTTGGCGACGTAGACCTTACGCAGCATGCGACTCGATCACGAGCAGGGGGTCGCCCGGGTTGACGGTCTCCCCGTCCCGGACGTGGATCTCGCTCACCACGCCGCTCCGCGGGGAGCGCACCTCCCGCATCATCTTCATCGCCTCGACGACCGCGATCACGTCTCCCTCGTGCACGACGTCGCCCACGCTCGGCTTGATCGAGAGGAGCATCCCGGCCGCGTCGGCGACGACGGCACCCGGAGGAAGCGGCTGCGGCCGCTCGGCGGTCGGCGGCACCGGTGCGGCCTGCTCGGCGCCCGCCTGCTCCGGAAAGACCTTGACGCGGAACACCTCACCGTCCACGTCGACCGTGAACGCCAGCGGCTCGCCTGCGAGCGGCAAGGGCGCTCGCGCCGGCGCGGCGGAAGCCGCGGGCGCGGCCGCCCGCTCCCGCTCCGGCGGACGTCCGCCGCCCTTGCCGCGGACGAGGATCCGCACGAGCAGCTCGTCGTCGGAGAGCTCCGGCCCGAGCTCCTCGCGGAGCTCCTCGAGGGTCTTCAGGGACGCTTCGAGCTCCGTCCCGGCGAGCTTCTTCGCCTCCGGAAGGCTCGTCACCCGGTCGGCAACGTCCGGGTCGATCGGGCCGGCGGGCTCGCCGTACCAGCCGAGGACGTACTTGACGACCGCGTTCGGCGCGCGCGCGTACCGCTCGCCGGCGACGACGTTCTCGAGCGCCTGCACGGCGACGATCTGGGAGAAGGGCGTCGCCATCACCGGGTAGCCCAGCTCTCGCCGGACGCGGACGACCTCCTCGAGCACCTCGTCGAGCCGCTCCTCCATCCCGAGCTCCGAGAGCTGCCGCCGCAGGTTCGCGATCATGCCGCCCGGGATCTGGTGCTCGCGAAGGAAGACGTCGTACTCCGCGGGAGCTCCCACCGGCAGGCCCTCGCTCTCGGCGACCGCCTGGAAGTGCGCCGAGACGGCCGCGAGCGCGTCCTCGTCGACGTTCGACGCGTAGCCCAGCCGCTTCGCGTTGCGCAGGATCGTCTCGGTCGAGGGGAGCGACGACCCGTTCGCGAGCGGCGCCACGGCCGTGTGCACGGTCGTGACGCCGAGCTGGATCGCTTCCAGGTAGCAGGGGACGGCGAGACCCGACGTGCAGTGGGCGTGGAACTCGAGCGGGATTCCCTCGCAGTTGGCCTGCACCGTCGCGACGAGGCTCCGCGTGAGCTCCGGGGTGAGAACGCCCGTGGCGTCCTCGATCATGATCGCGTCGACGCAGTCGCGGGCCTCGACGATCTTGCGGGTCTGGCGCGCCCAGAAGGCGTCGTCGT
>JBBILK010000470.1:0-2743 GCA_037444965.1 Actinomycetota bacterium
GCGGCTACGTGCTGTCGAACTGCCACCAGCTCGCGCACGCGGTCGGCCATGCGGCGCTGACTCACTACGGGACGGTGGATGCCGCGTCGAAGCACGGCAGCTACGTGTGCTGGTCGGGCTACTACCACGGGGTCTACGAGCAGTACATGTCGCAGTTCGACGACGACGAGCTCCTCGCGATCATCCCGACCCTCTGCGAGCAGCCCGCCGACAACCCGTACGCCTTCGACTACTACAACTGCATCCACGGGCTCGGGCACGGCGTCACGATCCGCTTCGACAACGACCCGTTCGAGGCGCTTCACTACTGCGACGCCTTCGAGGGCAGCTGGCAGCGGACGAACTGCTACACCGGCGTCTTCATGCAGAACATCATCGTCGACTCGAAGTGGCACAAGTCGGTCGCGCTCAAGCCCGACGACCCGATGTACCCGTGCAACGCGGTCGAGCACCGCTACAAGGGCGCCTGCTACCTCGGGCAGACGTCGTACGCGCTCCGCGTCCTCGACTACGACTACGAGAAGACCTTCGAGCTCTGCGACGGCATCGAGGCGGAGTTCGTCGAGACCTGCTACGTGAGCATGGGCCGCGACATCAGCGGCAACTCGCACCGCGAGGCGAAGCGCATCGTCGAGCTCTGCAGCCTCGGCGACCCCGCGCACCAGGAGAAGTGCTTCGTCGGCGCGGTGCGCAACGACGTCTTCAACGACCACGGTACGGGGAACGCGGACGAGCTCTGCGCGCTCGTCGACGCGCGCTTCCGGACGGCCTGCGAGCGGGCCAGGGACAGCGCCGTCTCGACGTTGTAACGCCGGCGCCCGGTCAGAACCTGGCTCCGCGGAGCGCCGTCGCGCAGAGGTGCTCCTCCGGCTGCGGCGGGATCCTCGGGATCACCGCGAAGAGAAGCTCGCGCAGGCGCGCGAGGTTGTCGTTGAAGACCTGCAGGACGACCTCGCTCGAGACGGGCGCGTGGTCGCCGACGCCGACGTCGTGGTCGGTGACCATCGAGATGTTCGCGTAGCAGAGCTCGAGCTCGCGGGCGAGGAAGCCCTCCGGGTACGCGGTCATGCCCACCACATCCCAGCCGGCCTGCTGGAACCAGTGCGACTCGGCGCGAGTCGAGAAGCGCGGACCCTGGATGACGACGACGGTGCCGCCGTCACGAGCCGCGATCCCGAGCTCGCCCGCCGTCTCGAGGATGAGGCTGCGGAGCTCGGGGCAGTACGGGTCGGCCGCGGAGACGTGCGTAACCGGCTCCGCGCCGCCCTCGTAGAACGTGTCCTCGCGGCCCCTCGTCCGGTCGACGAACTGGTCGCAGACGACGAACTCGCCCACCTCCAGCTCGGCCTTGAGCGCGCCGACCGCGGAGGGCCCGATGATGCGCCGGACGCCGAGCTCCCGCATCGCCCAGACGTTCGCGCGGTACGGGATCCGGTGCGGGGGCAGCTCGTGCCGGCGGCCGTGCCGGGGGAGGAAAGCGACGCGCCTGCCCTCGACCTCGCCGATCGTGACCGGCGCGGACGGCTTCCCGTACGGCGTCTCGAGCTCGATCTCCTGCGCCTCCTCGAGCAGCTCGTAGAGACCCGAGCCGCCGAAGACGCCGAGCTCAGCCTGCATCCGCCGCCGCCCTCGCGTAGGCGAGCTGCAGGTTCGCGACCGAGGACTGGAAGTCGCGGACGAGCTCCGCCGGCACGACCCGCTCGAGCACCGGGGTCAGCGCCTGCATCGTCTCGATCGCGAGCCGCGCCTGCTCGAGGTCGCGGTCTGCCTTCGTGTCCTCGGTCAGACCGAGCCTGCGATAGCCGATCGAGGAGACGGTGATCAGCGCCTGGACGAGCACGTCCTCGACGCGGAGCTTGCGCAGCTCCTCGGCGAGCTCGCTGGCGAGCTGCTCCTCGCCGGGGCGCTCAGCCACCGACGGGCTCCAGGGCGAGGTCGCGCGTGCGGGCGACCTGCTCCGCGTAGATCTCCTCGAGCGAGGCTCCCTGCTCGTAGCGGGCGATCTGACGCTCCGCCGCGTTCGCCGACGGCACCATGAGGTAGGGCGTGACGCCGAGCCGGTCGGCGGCCGGCAGGACCCACTCGACGAGCTCCTCGAGCGCGGCGCGGGCAGGACGGACGCGGTCGGTGCCGAGGGCGATCAGCTCGCCGCCGAGGCCCCAGCGGATCGCCCGCCAGAGGTTCTCCTCGATCAGGCGGTGAGGATGCACCGGGAGCGGCTCGCCCTCGTCGAGCGCGGTCGCGATCCGCACCGTCAGCGCATAGGCGAGCGCCGCGAGCGAGCGGCACTCCGAGAGCTCGGGCTGGCCGTCGCAGATGCGGATCTCGACGGTGGGGTAGGCGAGGTGGAGGCGGACGCTCCACCAGAGCTGGGTGTGCTCCGTGACCGAGCCGGTGCCGTAGAGGAAGCGGAGGAAGCGCTCGTACTCGGCCCAGCTCCCGTACGCGTCGGGGACGCCGCAGCGGGGAAACATCCGCGTGAAGATCTGCGTGCGCGCCGAGTGGAGGTGCGTGTAGACGCCCTCGACGAACGGCGAGCTCGCCGAGAGCGCGAGCAGGTCGGGGAGGTAGGAGCGCAGCGCGTCGTGCACGGCGACGGCCCGGTCGGCCCCGCGGATGCCGACGTGCACGTGGAGGCCAAACGTGTTGTTCCGCCAGACGACGTACCGGAGCAGCTCGTCGTTCCGCCGGTAGTGGGGGGTGTCGATAATCTTCTGCTCCCGCCAGGGGCTCCAGGGGTGGG
>JBBILK010000471.1:0-2734 GCA_037444965.1 Actinomycetota bacterium
TTCGCCACGATCCCCTCGAGCCACTCCCGCGTCGCCTCGTCGCCGAGCGTCAGGCGCATCGCGGAGACGAACGCCTGGAACGACGCGTTGGTCGGCGGCAGGCCGATCTTCCCCTGCCAGCGTGAATCGGTGAAGCCGAGGATCGAGTCCGGCAGGTCCGCCTCGGAGACCGACTCCGTGTTGTACGCGACGACCCGGACGCGGCCGGACGTCCCCACCCAGCGTCCTTCGCGGTCACGGTAGCGGGAATCGACCCGCTCGAGGAGCTCCTCGGGAAGGGGAGCGAGCAGGCCCTCGCCGGCGACGGCTCCGAGCGAACCCGCATCCTGCGCGAAGAAGACGTCGGCCGGGCTTCCGTCACCCTCCTCGGCGAGGGTGGCGGCGAGCTCGGCGCTGTCGCCGTAGCGCACCTCGACGGCGATCCCGGTCTCCTGCTCGAAACGCTCGAAGAGCGGGGCGACGATCTCCTCCTCGCGGCCCGAGTAGACCGTCAGCGTCTGCTCGTCCGCCGCTTCGGCCTCGGAGCTGCCGGAGTCGCCGCCGCAGGCCGCCAGGGCGAGGAGCGCCCCGGCGGCGGTGAGAGTGGCGAGGATTCGCATGGGTACCTCCATAGTTTCTCCGATTTCGCCGGTGACTATAGGAGAAATCGCTGGAGGATGTAAGGCGGACCTTACTCGAACACGGCGACGCGGCTCTCGAAGGGCCTGAGCGTCACGCGGGCGCCGAGCGGAACGGGCTCCGTGGAGGGCCGCTGCGAGACCACCGCCGTGCCGTCGTCGAGCCGCACGCGGTAGAAGACGTCGTGCCCGCGGAACTCCCTGGCCACGACCGTTCCGGAGCCGGCAGGGTCGAGCGTCAGCGCCAGCACCTCCGGCCGGACGAGGGCGTCCACGCGCGTCTGGCCGTTCGGGTTCAGCGTCACGAACGAGCCGAGCGGGGTCTCGACGCGTCCCTCGACGACGCGCCCCGGGACGAAGTTCGCAGCTCCGGCGAACTCGGCCGCCCAGCGGCTCGCGGGAGCGTAGTAGACCTCCTCGGCGGTGCCGACCTGGACGATGCGGCCGGCCTGCATGAGGGCGATCCGGTCTGCCAGGCTGAACGCCTCCTCGCGCTCGTGGGTCACGAGGATCACCGTCACCCCGACCGTCCGCAGGATCACGACGAGCTCCTCGCGCATCGCGCTACGAAGGAGAGGGTCGACGTTGCTCCACGGCTCGTCCAGGAGGACGATCGAGGGTCCGGGGGCGATTGCGCGAGCGAGCGCCACACGCTGCTGCTGACCGCCCGAGAGCTCGTGCGGGTAGCGGGCTCCGCACTCCTCGAGGCCGACGAGCTCGAGCACCTCGGCGACCCGTCCAGGGCGCTCGCTCCGGGGCAGGCCGAAGCCGACGTTCGCGGCAACCGAGAGGTGCGGGAAGAGCGCGTAGTCCTGGAAGACCATCCCGATCCGCCGGCGCTGCGGCGACACCCAGACTCCCTCGCCGGCAACCGTCTCGCCGTCGACCTCGAGCCGCCCCGCATCCGGCTCCTCGAACCCCGCCACGAGTCGAAGGAGCGTCGTCTTGCCGCAGCCGCTCGGGCCGAGCAGAGCGAGCAGCTCGCCGCGCTCGACGTCGAGGTCGACGCCGTCGACGGCGGTCGTCGGGCCGAAGCGCTTGACGACGCCGGTGATCCGGATCATGGAATCTGCCATCGCTCGCTGGCCGCCGTAACTCCGGTCAGAAGTGTAAATAAGGTCTACCTTACAGAAGCTGTAAGCGCAACCGGGATCGGCGCGATCGCTTCCCGGTCGCCGGAGTCACGGCGTGGGTACCCTGTCGCGCGTGCCCTTCTTCATCTGCCCGAACTGCAAGCAGCGGGTCGTCGACGACGACCGTCGGGAAGGGCTGACCCACCAGCCCGTCGGCTGCTCGAGCTGCGGCTTCGGCTTCCTGTTCGAGCTGCTCGAGGACTACTACCCGGGACCGAACACCGGCTTCGTCGTCTGTGACCACGAGCGCCGCGTGATCGCGATCGGGCGCGGCGTGCTCGAGCTGACGGGCTACCGGGAGCGGGACGTGCTCGGCCACGAGGTGATGGAGGCCTTCGGGCTCCGGGCCGTGAGCGGCGACGACCCGGCGCGGCTCAGCGTCGAGTGGGGGGTGCGGCGCCTCGGCCAGCGGCTGACGATGCGGATGCGCTCCGGTACGGAGCAGCTCGTCGTCGGGGACTTCTTCCCCGCCTACGACGAGGACGGCGGGCTGCTCGTGGCGCTCTCGCCCGCGAGCGGGAGGGGATGAGGCGAGCCTAGCCCGCCGGCCGGAGGCGCAGGCGGGCGAGAACGCGACGCCGAGGCGGCATTGCCGCCTCGCGCCGCAGCTGGGCGGCCCGGAGCTCGAGCAACGGCACGATCTCGGCCGTGCGGCGGAACGGGTCCGCGACCGGCCTTCCCCCGCGAACGGGCAGGGCCGCGACGAGCTCGCCCTCGACCAGGCCGAGCACGAAGGGGCCTCCCGGCAGCGCTTTGGCGTCGAGCACGGCCAGCCGCTCGAGCGCTGCCCGGTCGGCGTCTCCCGCCAGCCGGACCGTTATCTGGAACGATCCACTTCTCGTCATCTGATCGCCAATCCGGAACCCACAGCTTGACATTACTCCGAAATGGCCTGATAATCCAGTGCCAATTCGTCGAAAGTGGACTGAGAGATCGCGATGAGCATCCTGACCTCCCTGGGAGCGTGGTCGCTCCGGCCCGGCC
>JBBILK010000472.1:0-2731 GCA_037444965.1 Actinomycetota bacterium
ACGACAGCCGCCGCTCTTACCGTCGACGACATCAGGCGGGAGTCGGAGAAGCGCGGGATCGAGTTCTACTTCGCGCAGTTCGTGGACATGTACGCGCGGCCCAGCGCGAAGCTCATCCCCGCCTGGAACCTCGACGACTTCGTCGAGAACGGCGCGGGTTTCGCGGGCTTCGCGGCAGGTGAGATCGGCCAGGTACCGAGCGATCCCGACATCGCAGCGATGCCGGATCTCGACAGCTTCACGCCGGTGCCGTGGCAGCCGAATCTCGCGCGGTTCGCGTGCGACGTCACCGTCGAGGGAGAACCCTGGCCCTACGACCCGCGGACGATCCTCAAGAACCTGCTGGCGAAGGCGAGGGAGCAGGGCTACGAGTTCAAGATCGGCCTCGAGCTCGAGTACTTCCTGATCCAGCAGGACGAGGACGGCTCGATCCGGCTCGCCGACCCGCTCGACACGCTCGAGAAGCCCTGCTACGACCTCAAGGGCCTCACGCGCAACTACGACTTCCTGACCACTGTCTCGAAGTACGTGAACGGGCTCGGCTGGGGCAACTACGCGAACGACCACGAGGACGCGAACGGCCAGTTCGAGCAGAACTTCACGTACGACGACGCGCTCGTCTCGTGCGACCGGGCGATCTTCTTCCGCTACATGGTGCACACC
Organism: Actinomycetota bacterium; assembly: GCA_037444965.1. Taxonomy (GTDB): domain Bacteria; phylum Actinomycetota; class Thermoleophilia; order Gaiellales; family Gaiellaceae; genus JBBILK01. Next base: position 664 of record JBBILK010000472.1, read on the forward strand.
CTCGCCCAGCAGCGAGGGATGCTCGCAACCTTCATGCCGAAGCCGTTCTCGAACCTGACGGGTAACGGCTGCCACTTCCACATGTCGCTCTGGAAGGACGGGGTCAACCTGTTCCTCGACGAGGCCTCTCCGCGCGGGCTCGGGCTCTCGCAGACTGCGTACCACTTCATCGGCGGCCTCAAGCGGCACGCCCGCGCCTACAGCGCGATCACCGCGCCGACGGTGAACTCGTACAAGCGGCTGAAGGTCGGGACGACCGTCTCCGGCGCCACGTGGTCGCCGGTCTGGATCAGCTACGGGTACAACAACCGAACCCAGATGCTGCGGATCCCTGGGCCCGGGCGGATCGAGGACCGCACCATCGACGGCTCCTGCAACCCGTACCTCGCCGCGACGGCGGTGCTCGCGGCGGGGCTCGACGGGATCGCGAACGCGCTCGACGCCGGGGAGCCGAACTCCGAGAACCTCTACGCGATCCCGTACGACGCGCTGAGAGCGCGGGGGCTGGAGACGCTGCCCGCGAACCTCCTCGAGGCGACCCACGAGCTGAAGGGGAGCGAGGTCCTGCGCGAAGCGTTCGGCCGCTGCGCGAGCGAGGACTACGTCGACTACTTCATCCGCGTCAAGCGCGAGGAGTGGGACCGCTACCACGAGCAGGTCACGCCCTGGGAGATCCGCGAGTACCTGACGCGGTTCTGAGCGGGTACCCACTGTCTGCGAGAGCCATGTCCGGGGGCCTGGCCCCCGGACCTCTCCTCCCCCGACGCTGGCGCTTCCCGGTTGCGTATCCTGCAAAAAGGCAATAGTGTTGCCCTGACGGCTATACCCGATCGATGTCGTTTCTGCTCCCTTGCCCGAACTGCGGCCCTCGCGAAGTCGAGGAGTTCCGCTGCGCCGGCGAGGTGACCTCCCGTCCGAAAGCGACGCCCTCCCTGCGGGAGCTGACCTCCTACGTCTACTTCCGCGACAACGTGGCGGGCGTCCACCGCGAGTGGTGGTACCACCGGCACGGCTGCGGCCTGTGGTTCCTCGCCGACCGTGACACGCGCACGAACGAGGTGAGACTGCCGCCTCAGCCTCACGAGCGGATCGATCGGACGCAGCCGGTCACGTTCACCTTCGAAGGCTCCCCGGTGAAAGCGTTCGCGGGAGACACGATCGGCTCGGCCCTGTACGCGGCGGGGCGCCGGATCTTCTCGAGAAGCTTCAAGTACCACCGGCCACGCGGGCTCCTCTGCTGCACCGGGCACTGCCCGAACTGCCAGATGACCGTCGACGGCGTGCCGAACGTGCGCGTCTGTGCAACCCCCGTCCGGCAGGGAGCGGTCGTGAGGGCCCAGAACGTGCGCGGCTCGCTCGAGCGCGACTGGATGGCTGTCACCGACAAGCTGGGCGGCCCCTTCACCCCGCCCGGCTTCTACTACAAGACGTTCATCAGGCCGAAGCGGCTCTGGCCCCTCTACGAGAAGTTCCTCCGCAACGCCGCGGGCCTCGGCCCGCTCGACCCGAAGGCCGACCGCGTCGAGCGCTACGACGTCGAGCACCGGCACGTCGACACGCTGGTCGTCGGCGGCGGGCGGTCGGGATTGCAGGCGGCGATCGCAGCCGCCGAGCGCGGCGACCACGTCGCGCTCGTCGACGAGGGTCCCGAGCCCGGCGGCGACCTGCTGGCGTCGACCGAGGGAATCGAGGAGGCGGTCGCGCTGACGCGACGCGCCCGCGAGCTCGGCGTCGAGCTGCTCGCGCCCGCGACGGCGATCGGGATCTACGAAGGCGGGCTCGTGCCCGTGGAGTACGGGAACCTGCTGATCCGCTTCCGCGCCGAGCACGTCGTCGCCGCGACCGGGGTGAGCGACCAGCCGCTGCTCTTCCCCGGCAACGACCTGGTCGGCGTCATGCTCCCGTCCGCGATCAGGCGCCTCGTCAACTTCTGGTCGCTCCGTCCCGGCGAGCGAGCGGTCGTGCTCACCGTCGACGACCGCGGCCTGACGGCGGCCGAGGATCTGCGCCGCGCGGGGACCGAGGTCGCGGAGATCTTCGATCTCCGCGATCGGAGGATTGGCCGGGT
>JBBILK010000473.1:0-1472 GCA_037444965.1 Actinomycetota bacterium
ACCGGAGCGGGCGTGGATACCGGCCGGCACGCCGCGGCGCCGGCAGACGGCGAGGATCCCCGCGATCAGCTCCTCCAGCTCCGGCCCCTGCTCGAGGCCGTGGGAGAGGGCGAGATCGCGTGGCCCGATGTAGACGCCGTCGACGCCCGGGACGGAGCAGATCTCGTCCAGATGCTCCACGCCGGCGCGCGTCTCGATCATGACGAGGCAGAGCACCCGCTCGTTGCGCTCACGGGCGTCGGCACCGAGCGCCGGCGCGGTTCGCACGGGCCCCCAGCTGCGAACGCCCGCCGGCGGGTAGCGGCAGGCGGCAGCGGCCCGGGCTGCCTCCTCCGGGCTCGAGACGAGCGGGACGATCACGCCGCAGGCGCCGAGGTCCAGCACGCGCATGACGAGCCACGGCTCGTTCGCAGGAACGCGGGCGAGCGGCACGGTGCCGGCCGCCGAGATCGCCTGCAGCATCGGCGCGGCCGTCTCGAGCCCCGCCAGCCCGTGCTGGAGGTCGGCGCAGACCCAGTCGAAGCCGAGCTGCCCCATGATCTCGGCGGAGAGCGGGCTCGGGATCGTGCACCAGGCACCGAACGTCGGTGTCCCGGCCCGCCAGCGGTCGCGCAGGTCCCAGCCCGTGCTGCCCACTGGCCCGCGAGTATCGCAGATCGGCCTTCCGACGGTTGCGGGTTTCCCGCGGAGCGATCAGCGCCTACCCTGATGCGAGGAGGCAACCGGAGCGGGAAGCTTGCACCGTGATCTTCGACCGCGTCATCTGCGGGGTTGACGCCTCGGAGGAGAGCCTCGAGGCCGTCCGCCAGGGCGCACGGCTCGTGGCCGGCGACGGCCGCTTCCTGCTCCTTGCCGTGGTCGAGGTCGACACGGCGGTCCACGCGGGCTGGGCGGCCGCGAACGTGCTCGAGCAGCTGAGGACGGAGGCCGAGAGCGCCCTCGACCGCGCTCACCGGGAGATCGCCCACCTGCGGCTGGCCGAGACCCGCCTCGTCGAAGGGGCGGCTCCGGCTCGCCTGCTCGAGGAGATCGCACGCGAGAAAGCCGGGCTCCTGTGCCTCGGAACGCACCGGCACCGCCGCATCGCCGGCATCCTGATCGGCAGCCTCACTACCACCTTCCTGCACGACGCGCCCTGCTCGGTGCTGATCGCGCGCCCGGCGGCGGACGGCGCGGCCTTTCCGTCGGCGGTGCTGGTCGGCGTGGACGGCTCCGCCGAGGCGGAGGCGGCGCTGGGCGTCGCGCTCGGGCTGCGCGACCGCTTCGGCGCATCCGTCCGGCTCCTCGTCGCCTCCGGCGGCCGCGAGGTCGACGCCGACGCGATCCGCGAGCGGCACCCGGACGCCGAGGTCGTCGCCGCCAGGCCGGTCGACGCGCTCGTCGAGGCCTCGGGCGAGGCCGACCTGCTCGTCGTCGGCAGCCGCGGCCTGCACGGCGTGAAGGCTCTCGGCTCGGTCAGCGAGCGGGTCGCG
>JBBILK010000473.1:1497-2731 GCA_037444965.1 Actinomycetota bacterium
TGGTCGTGCGCTAGCCGCCCCGCACGCAGCCACGACGGACGAGGTCGCTGCGGCCCTCGCGACCGACCTCCGCTCGGGGTTGACGGACGAGGAGGCCCGTGCCCGGCTCGCGAGGGACGGGCCCAACCGCCCGCACCGGCCGCGCCGCCCATCCTACGCGCGGATCGCGGCGCGCCAGCTCCTCGACCCGCTCGTCGGCCTGCTGGTCGCCGCGGCGGCGGTGTCCGCGGCGATCGGAGGCGGGCTCGAGGCCGTCGCGATCGGCGTCATCGTCGTTGCGAACGCCGCGCTCGGCTTCACCCAGGAGGCGCGGGCGGAGCGCGCCGTCCGGGCTCTGCGCGAGGCCGTGCCGCGCCTCGCCGACGTCGTTCGCTCCGGTCGCGAGCAGGCGATTCCCGCCGAGCAGGTCGCGGTGGGCGACGTGCTCGTGCTGCGGGAGGGAGGGCGTGTCCCGGCCGACGGGCGGCTCGTGCTCGAGCAGGGGCTCGCGGTCGACGAGTCGCTGCTCACCGGCGAGTCCGTGCCGGCGGAGAAGGGCCTCGAGCCGGTACCCGAGGCGAGCCCGCTCGGCGACCGGCTGCCGATGGTCTACTCGGGCACGTGGGTGACACGGGGCCGGGCGCGCGCGGTCGTCACTGCCACCGGCGACCGGACCGAGATGGGGAGGATCGTCGGGCTCGCGTCGGAGGCGAAGCCTCCGCGAACCCCTCTGCAGCAGCGGCTCGGCGGGCTGACGAGGACGATGGTGGCGGCGGGTGTCGCGATCGCCGTCGTGATCGCGGCGGGCATGTTCGCACGCGACGCGGCGCTCGAGGAGGCGTTTCTCGTCGGCGTCTCGGTGGCCGTCGCCGCCGTGCCGGAAGGGCTCGCGGCCGCGGTGACGATCGCACTCGCGCTCGGCGCCCACGCGATGGCCGCGCGCGGCGCGATCGTCCGCCGCCTCGCCGCCGTCGAGACGCTCGGGGAGACGACGGTGATCTGCACGGACAAGACGGGCACGCTGACCGAGAACCGGCTGCACGTCGCGGCCGCGGTTCCCGAGCCGGGGACGACGACGGCGGCGCTGCTCGGCGCCTCCGTGCTCGCGTCCACCGCGGAGCTCGTCGACGACGGTGCGGGGATCCGGATCTCCGGCGATCCGCTGGAGGGTGCGCTCCTCCTCGCCGCGCGCGAGCAGGGCGTCTCGGGGGCGCGCTGCTCGACGGGCTCTCGGTCGTCGCCGAGGTGCCGTTCG
>JBBILK010000474.1:0-2725 GCA_037444965.1 Actinomycetota bacterium
ATGATCTTCAAGCAGTTCCGGTACGAGCCGCTCTCCGCCGCCTCGTACCTGGTCGGGTGCCCGCGCGCGCGGGAAGCCCTGATCGTCGACCCGATCGCCGAGCTCGGAGCCGAGCACTACGTCCTCGAGGCGGCCGACCAGGGCCTCGACATCGTCGGCGTGCTCGAGACCCACGTCCACGCCGACTTCGTCTCCTGCGCCCGGGAGCTCGCGGAGCTGACGGGCGCACCGCACTACCTGCACGAGGCCGCCAAGGGACTCGTCCGCTACGACTTCATGCCGCTCGCGGACGGCGAGGTTCTCTCGGTCGGCCAGATCGAGCTCGAGGCGATCCACACGCCCGGCCACACCCCGGAGCACACCTGCTACCTCGTCACCGACCGCTCGCGCTCCGCCGAGCCCTGGTGCGTGCTGACGGGAGACTCGCTCTTCGTCGGCGACGTCGGCCGGCCCGACCTGCTCGTCGGCGAGCAGGCCGTCGACGTGTTCGGCGAGGAGCAGCGCGCCGAGCTCCAGTTCCGCTCGATCCACGAGAAGCTCTTCACGCTGCCGGACTTCGTCGAGGTCTTCCCGAACCACTACGGAGGCTCAACCTGCGGCGGGGTGAACATGAGCGGGAAGGCGAGCTCGACCATCTACTTCGAGAAGCGCCACAACCTCGCGCTGCAGCAGCCGGACGTGGCGGCCTTCCTCGCGTTCGTGCACGAGACGGCGAAACCGTTCCCGGACGGCTACCAGTGGATCAAGTCGTACAACCTCGGGCTGATCACGAGGGAGGAGCTCGAGGAGGCGATTGCCCGATGAGCCCGGCGGAGGTGGCGGGGGCCGTCGAGGCCGGGGCGGTCGTCCTCGACCTGCGCCCGCCCCGCCCGTTCGCGACCGAGCACGTGCCGGGAGCGCTGACGATGCAGTTCAACCGCGCCGACCTCGCAGACCGGGCCGAGCTGATGCTGCCGCCGAAGCTCCGGCTCGTCGTGCACGCCGAGCCGGAGCCGATCGCCAGGGTCGCGGCCGGGCTTCTTGCCGACGCGGGCTTCACCGTTCTCGGCCAGCTCGAAGGTGGCCTGAGGGCCTGGAAGGAGGCGGGCTATCCAACCGAGACGCTTCCGCTCCTCGACGTCGACGAGCTGAGGGAGCGGCTCGACGAGCTGACGGTGATCGACGCGCGCGAGCCCTTCGAGCACCGCCACGCCAGGATCCCGGGTTCCGTGCTCTTTCCGCCCGCCGACGCCTGGGAGCGCGCCGGCGAGCTCGACCCCGGCGCGCCGCTCGCGGTCGTCTGCGGTGATCAGACCCGGAGCGCCTATGTCGCCTCGATCCTCCAGCGGGAGGGTAGGAACGCGGCGCTCGTGATGGGAGGCATGGTCGATTGGCTCGAGCGGGGCTACCCGGTCGAGAAGCGGCAAGCGCCCGCCTGAAGCTCGAGGCGCACGACCTCGTGGCGGGGATCAGCGTCGCGCTGGTCCTGATCCCGCAGTCGCTCGCCTATGCCGGCCTGGCAGGCATGCCCGCCCAGCACGGGCTGTACGCCGCGGCGCTCCCCCCGATCGCGGCTGCCCTGTTCGCCTCATCGCCCTACCTGCAGACGGGCCCGGTCGCGATCACCGCGCTGCTCGCGCTCGGCGCGCTCACCCCGCTCGCGGCGGAGGGCTCGGCGGAGTACGTGGGGCTGGCGCTTCTGCTCGCGGTCGTGGTCGGGATCGCCCGCGTCGCGATCGGCGTGCTCCGGCTCGGCGTCGTCGCCTACCTCATGTCCCAGCCCATGCTCACCGGCTTCGTGCCCGCGGCCGCGATCCTGATCGTCGCCTCGCAGCTCCCGACCGCGCTCGGCGTCGAGGGCGCGGGCGACGGGGTGCTGAGCAGAGCCGCTTCGGCGCTCGCTCATCCGGGCGACTGGGAACCGGCCTCGATCGTCCTCTCCGCCGTCGTGATCGCGCTCGTCAGCGCCGGCCCGCGGCTGAGCCGGCTCGTTCCGGCCGTGCTCATCGCGGTCGTCGCCGGGATCGCGTACAGCGAGCTCGCCGGCTACGACGGGCCGGTGGTCGGAGCGATCCCCGAGGGCCTGCCGGCGTTGTCGGTCGACCTCCCGTGGGAGAGCCTCGGCGAGCTGCTCCTGCCCGGGATCGTGATCGCGGTGGTCGGTTTCGCCGAGCCGGCTTCGATCGCGCGCACGTTCGCGGCCCTCGAGCGAAAGCCCTGGGACGCGAACCGTGAGTTCGTCAGCCAGGGGGCCGCCAACCTGATCTCGGGATTCTCCGGCGGCTTCCCGGTCGGAGGATCGTTCTCGCGGAGCGCGCTCAACCGCATCTCCGGCGCCCGCACACGGCTCTCCGGAGCCGTCACCGGCGTCGTGGTGCTCTGCTTCCTCCCGTTCGCGTCCGTGCTCTCGTCGCTGCCCAGGGCGGTGCTCGCGGCGATCGTGATCGGGGCGGTCAGCGGGCTCGTGCGGCTCGGGCCGCTCGTACGCCTCCGGCGCTATTCGTGGCCGCAGCTCGTGATCGCGACGGCGACGTTCGCGCTCACGCTCGCGCTCGCCCCGCACGTCGAGCTCGCTGTCGTGATCGGAATCGGACTCTCGGTGGCCGTCCACCTCCTGCGCGAGCTCTCGCTCGACGTCGAGTCGAGGCTCGAGCAGAACGAGCTGCATCTGCATCCGCGGGGCGTGCTCTGGTTCGGGAACGCCCAGATCCTCGAGGACGCCTTCGTGCAGACGCTCGCAGACCAT
>JBBILK010000475.1:0-2677 GCA_037444965.1 Actinomycetota bacterium
AGGTCGACGCCGCGCTCCGCCATCTCCGTCGCGGCAGCCCTCGTGTCCTCGGCGGTCGTCGCGGTCCCGCCGGGGGCCCCGACGACGAGCGGCTCGAGACCGGCCGCACGGGCCTCGTCCTCGCCCATCTCGCCCGGCGCCACCAGCAGCTCGAAACCGCCCGCGGCCCCGAACATCCGCAGAGCGTCGACGGCCCTGCCCGGCGAGACCGGCTCGGCGCAGCAGCGCCGGATCGTCGCTCCCTTTCAGCGCGACCTTGCCGCCCATCCCGGCGACCGGGTTGACGATCAGACCGAGCTTCCTGCTCAGCTCAGGCCGCCACCAGACGACTGAGATTCGCCTCGGCCGCCGCGATCACGGCGTCCTGGTGCGGCTGGAGCGCCTGCCCGCCGATCCCCTCGAAGATGGGCAGGAACGGATCCTCGATCGTCCCCTTGAGGCCGGAGAGCTGCTCGACCACTGCGAGGCCGCAGTACGGCACGTAGGCGGACGAGTAGCCTCCCTCGTGCTCGACGACGAGGCGGCCGTCGCAGACCTCGTCGGCGACCTCCATCAGGATCTCGGTCAAGCGCCGGTAGCCGCCCGAGTGCACCATCATGTGCGCGAGCGGGTCCATCGTGCTCGCATCGAGCCCGGAGGCGACGATGATCAGCTCCGGCTTGAACGCTCGCAGGGCCGGCGCGACCACGCGCTCGTAGGCGGCGACGTACGCGCCCACGCCCGAGCCGGGTGGCAGCGGGATATTCAGCGCATAGCCCTCTCCCGCACCTTCGCCGATCTCGTGCACGTGGCCCGAGTCGGGCGGGTAGTAGTTGTCCTGGTGGCTCGAGATCGTGAGCACCGTCGGGTCGGTCCAGAACGCCTTCTGCGTCCCGTTCCCGTGGTGGACGTCCCAGTCGACGACAGCCACCCGCTCGAGCTGGCGTGCCTCGCGGGCGTGCTTGGCGGCGATCGCGGCGTTCGCGTAGATGCAGAAGCCACGGCCGAGGTCCGGCTCGGCGTGGTGCCCCGGCGGGCGCACGAGCGCGTAGACGTTGTCGACGCGACCGTCGAGAACGGCGTCGACCGCGGTGATCACGCCGCCCGCTGCCAGCATCGCGATCTCGTGACCGCCCGGCCCGAACGGCGTCAGCTCGCCGGCGTCGCCGCCGTTGTCGGCCGAGAGCGCCTTGATCCTCTCCAGGTACTCGCGCGTGTGGCAGCGGAGGATCTCCTCCTCCGTCGCGCTGCGCGGCTCGATGTGGACGAGCTGGCTCAACAACCCGCTGACCTCGAGCAGGTTCCGGAAGCGCCGCTTCGTGCCGGGATTCTCGGCATGCGTGTCGGGCTCGATGATCCCGTGCCCGGCCGGCATGAAGCCGGCGCCGCTGCGGGTGTCGTGCCAGAAGTAGAGCTCGTGACAGACCCATCCTGTTGCCATCGCGTCCTCCGTTTCGTCGAAGCAGCCTCGAGCCTATGCGGCCTCCTGCGGGACCTCAACCGCGTACACGATCGCGTTCTCCGCGACTCGCTCGAGCCACCCCTCGAGCATCGCCGCCATCTCGGGCAGCGTCTCGACCTCGTGGTCGAAGGCGGCCCGGTCGTCGAACTCCATCTCCTCGATGTAGTCGTAGGGGGGCTCGCCCTCCATCGCGCTCTCGGCCCGCCAGACCCGGTAGCTCGAGAGCGAGCGCATCGTGCGGACGGCCGGGACGTTCCCGGCGCGGAACCACTCCTCGTACTGCGCCGGGGTGACGCCCGGCTTGAGGCGAAAGGTGACGAAACACTTCACTGCGGCCCTCCTTCGGGATTCAGAAGCTCGGGGGCGTGATCGCCGAGACGAGCACGGCCTTCTTCTTGCCGAGGTTCGCGACCCGGTGGGGTACCCCCGAGTTGAACGAGATCGAGTCGCCGGCTTCCAGGACGTACTCCTCGTCGGCGATCCAGACGTGCACCTGGCCCTCGAGGATCAGCGCCGCTTCCTCGCCGGGATGCCCGAAGCGGTGGCGGGAGCCGCCCTGGCCCGGCTCGAGCTCGATCCGGATGAACTCGATCTGGCGATTCAGATCGGGCGTGAGGAGCTCGTAGGTCAGCCCGGAGCGCGGCACGTGGAGCGTCTTGCGCTCGTGCCGGCGAACGACGATTCCGCTGTGGGGCTTCTCGTCGAAGAAGGCGGCGATCGGCGACTCGAGCGCCGCCGCGATCTTGCGGAGCGTGTCGATCGACGGGTTCGCGCGGTCGAGCTCGATCTGGCTGATCAGGCCGCGCGAGACGCCGGCCGCCCGCGCGAGCTCGCTCGACGACAGCCCGCGCAGGGTTCGGATCGTCCGGATCCGCTGCCCGATCGACACCCCTCAGACCCCTGTCCGAGAGCCGACTCCCGCCTCGAGCCAGTCCCGCACGGTCTCCAGCGGAAGCCTCGTCTCAGCCGCGAGGAAGCCGAGCTCGTGGTCGGAGAGCGCTGCCGACCCGCTCCGCGCGACGGCGCGGCGCAGATAGGAGCGGCGGATCTCGTCGAGATCTCGGTCGGCGACGGAGAGCTCCTCGGGCGAGCGCGGGATCGCGATCACCTTTCCGGGCTCGTTCTCCTTCGGGTGGGCGCGCCGCACCTCGATCCCCAGCTCGCGGGCGAACGTGAGCTGAGCCGTCGGGTGCTTGCCGGCTCCCGTGTACTCCGTCTCCTGCACGACCACCACGG
>JBBILK010000476.1:0-2670 GCA_037444965.1 Actinomycetota bacterium
TGCCCGGCGGCTGTTCGGCGAGGCGCTGCCGCTGCTCCTCTTCGAGGCGCAGCCCGGTATCGGACTCGCAGTCCGGAAGGAGATCCTCCGCCGCCGCGGAGCGATCGCGCACGCGACTCTCCGGGAGCCGGCGCCGTTCCTCACCGAGTCACTGCTCGCGGCGCTCGACGAGCTGCTCGCCCAGGCGGTCGCGGTCCCGTGATCGGGCTCGCGAAGCTCGCTGCCGGCCCGGGGAACGTCGGCCTCGCCGAGCGCGAGGAGCGGTCTCCCGGGGCGGGGGAGGTTCTCCTCGAGGTGAGAGGCGCGGGCGTCTGCGGCACCGACCTCCACATCGAGGCGGACGAGTTCGCGAGCCGCCCCCCCGTGACGATGGGGCACGAGGTCTCCGGCGTCGTCCGCGAGCTCGGTGACGGCGTCGATCCCGCCTGGCTCGGTGCCCGGGTCGTCTGCGAGACGTACTACTCGACCTGCGGGTTCTGCGAGTGGTGCCGCGACGGGCGGATCAACCTGTGCCCGGAGCGCCGCTCGATCGGCTCGTTCGTCGACGGCGGCTTCGCACCGTTCGTCCTCGTCCCAGAGCGCAACCTGCACCGGATCCCCGACTGGCTCGACGAGCACGCGGCGGCGCTCGCCGAGCCGCTCGCGTGCGTCTGCCACTGCCTGCTCGATCCCGCCAAGGTCGCGGCCGGCGATCGCGTGCTGGTCACCGGACCTGGCCCGGTCGGCCTCCTCGCCGCCCAGGTCGCCCGCGCCCTCGGGGGCGAGCCGCTCGTGGTGGGTCTGCCGAGCGACGAGGCCCGGCTCGAGGCCGCGCGGGGTCTCGGCTTCGCCACGGCGATCGCCGGCGACGAGCTCGGGTCGTTCGACGCCGTCGTCGAGTGCTCGGGCTCGGCCGGCGGGGCGACGGCGTGTCTCGAGGCTGCGCGCCGCGGCGCCGCCTACGTCCAGGTCGGCGTCTTCGGGAGACCGGTCACGCTGCCGCTCGACCGCGTCTTCCAGAAGGAGCTCGTCCTGACGTCGGGCTTCGCGTCGACGCCGCGCTCGTGGCGCCGGGCGCTGACGCTCGTCGAGGAGCGGCGGGTCGTCCTCGAGCCGCTCGTCTCGGAGGTCGCTCCGCTACGAGCCTGGGAACGGGTGTTCGCCGACCTGCGTGCGGGCCGGGGGATGAAGGTCGTGTTCGATCCGCGTCTCGAGTGAAGGCGAGGGCTTTCGTATAGGTTCGGGGTCGTCCCGACGGAAGGGAGGGCACATGAAGATCGGACTCTTCACCGTTCTGTTCAACGACAAGCCGCTCGAGGAGGTCGCGGCCTACGCCGCCGGGCTCGGCTACGAGGCGGTCGAGCTCGCGGCCTGGCGGGGCTCGAACCACTTCGACACCGACCGCGCGGCGGAGGACCCGTCGTACGCGAAGGGCGTCAAGAAGATGCTCGAGGAGCACGGGCTCGAGATCTCGGCGCTCTCGAACCACCTCTTCTCCCAGATGGTGCTGCCGTTCAAGGACGCCTCGCTCGACGAGTGGGCAGGCACCTCCGACAAGGACGAGATGGTCAGGCTCGGGACCGAGCACATCCTCAAGACGGCCGAAGTTGCCTCCGAGCTCGAGATCGAGACGGTCGTCGGCTTCTTCGGCTCCACGGTCTGGGAGAGCTGGTACATCTGGCCGCCGCAGCGCCTCGCGATCTACGAGGAGGGCTGGGATCTCTTCGTCGAGCGCTGGAACCCGATCCTCGACCGCTTCAAGGAGCTCGGCGTCAAGTTCGCCCACGAATGCCATCCGACGGAGATCGCCTACAACGTCTTCACGGCCCGCGAGGCGATCAAGCGGCTCGGCCGCGACGATTGGGGCTTCAACTTCGACCCGAGCCACATGGTCTGGCAGATGATCGACCCGGTCGTCTTCATCAAGGAGTTCGGCACCCGCATCCTCCATGTCCACGCGAAGGACTGGGAGCTCCAGAAGGACATCCTCCACATCGACGGCGTGACCGGGACCGGCTCCTGGCAGCGCGGCGACCGCGCCGCCCGCTACCGCGTCCCGGGCTGGGGCGACGTCGAGTGGCGCCGGGTCATCACCGCGCTGCTCGAGGTGGGCTACGACTTCGTCCTCTCCTTCGAGCACGAGGACCCCGTGATGTCCGAGGAGGACGGCTGCGAGCAGTGCATCAAGTTCCTGAAGCCGCTGATCATCAAGAAGCCGCTCGTGCCCGGTCAGGCCTGGTGGTTGGCATGAGCGAGGAACCCCAGGTCGGCTTCGTCACCATGGGCGAGGCCGCCGCCGAGGGAGAGATTCCCTCGATCGGCGTCGGCATGCTCGGCTACGCCTTCATGGGCAAGGCGCACTCGAACGCGCTCAAGAAGATCGCCTACATGATCTGGCCGCCGCCCTACTTCCCGAGGCTCGTCGCGATCGCCGGGCGAAACGAGGAGGCGGTGAGGGAGGCGGCGCGGCGGTACGGCTACGAGAAGTGGTCGACTCGGTGGGAGGACGTCGTCGCCGACCCCGACGTGCAAGTGTTCGACAACGGCGGCCCGAACGACGTCCATCTCGAGCCGTCGATCGCGGCAGCGAGGGCGGGCAAGCACGTCATCTGCGAGAAGCCGCTCGGCCGCACGGCGGACGAGAGCTACCGGATCTGGAAGGGCGTCGCGGAGACCGGCGTCAAGCACATG
>JBBILK010000477.1:0-1196 GCA_037444965.1 Actinomycetota bacterium
CGCACGCGGGGCTCGGTGCGCGGGTAGCGCAGGTTCCGGCCGGCGTTCACGATCATCTGGAACCTGCCGTTGAACGGGATCTCGAAACGGTCGAGGAAGGCGAGGATCTCCTCCTCTTCATCGGCCGGGAGGTCCGCGAGCATCGCGTCCGTCCCGAGCGAGAGGATCCGGCCACCGACGTAGATCGTGCCGCCGTGCATGTCCTGGCCGACCTGCTCGCCGGAGTCGCCGCAGATGATCAGGCGGCCGCCGTACATCATGTAGCCGGCCATGAAGTTGGCGCTGCCGCCGCAGCAGAGCGTGCCCTCCTTCATCACCTGGCCGGCGCGCGAGCCGAGATTCCCCCTGACGACGACCTCCGGGCCGCGGATCGCGACCCCGGCGATCGCGCCGGCGTTCCCGTTCACGACCACCGAGCCGCGCAGCATGTTGTCCGCAAGACCCCAGCCGACGTTTCCCTCCACCTCCACCCGCGGGCCGTCCGTGAGGCCGGCACAGAAGTAGCCGGCCGAGCCGTGGATCCGGAGCGCGATCGGGTGCGTCAGGCCGACCCCGATGTGGTGGCGAGCATCCGGGTTGACGATCTCGACGTCCTCGCCGCGCTCGCCGTACTCGAGCAGGAGCCGGTTCGCGTCGGTGACCGAGACCTGCGCTAGGTCGATCGACGCCATGTCTTGAACGTCCCGGGGGCGGGCTCCATCGTCCTCAGCGAGCGGCCCGGGAACAGCTTGTTCAGGGAGACCTCCTCGGAGGCGATCGCCACGAGGTCGTCGTCCTCGTACATGACCATCGGTTTCGCTGCCAGCCGGTCCTTCGCGTAGCCGATCTCGTCCTCGGTCGAGACGAGGAACGAGAACGTGCCGTCGAGGTCCTCGATCGACGTGCGCAGCGCCTCCGCGAGGGGGATGCCCTGCGCGAGCTTGTCGGCGAGGTAGACCGCGATCAGCTCGGAGTCGTTGTCCGTGTGGAACTCGAACCCGCGCTTCTCGAGCCGGCGCCGCCACTTCCAGTAGTTCGTGATCTGGCCGTTGTGGACGATCGCGACGTCCGCGAAGCCGGTCGCCCAGAACGGGTGCGACGCATCGGGCGTGACGTCGGACTCGGTCGCGAGCCGCACGTGACCGATCCCGTGCGTTCCCCGGAAGCCGCCGACGTGGTACGTGTCGTCCACGTCGTGGGCCCCGCCGACGTCCTTG
>JBBILK010000477.1:1225-2668 GCA_037444965.1 Actinomycetota bacterium
GATCGAGACGAGCTTCGCCGCGTGCTCGAGCGCGTACGAGAGCTCCTGGACGTCGCCCTCGTAGCGGACCGTGAGCCGCTGCGTCGATCCGACCCGCTCCTGCTCGAGCACCTCCGCCTCGAACTCGGCGAGCTTCTCCTCGATGCTCGCCGTCGCCGCCCGCGCCTCCTCGCCGTCGCCGACGAAGAAGCGGAGGCGCAGCTCGTTCCCGTTCGCCTCGTGGTAGAGCGCGAAGCCGGTCGAGTCCGGCCCCCGGTGCTGGCAGCCGTCGAGCATGGTGATCAGCGCGTCGCCGAGCGGCCCGCCCGTGTCCTGCTTGTAGAGAATCTCGTCCTATGTTCCCTTTCTCCACTCGGAAAGGCCGGACAATCCCGAAGGAAACGGCGGCGCGCCGCGCCGCCGCCCGAATGGTACACCGGACGGGTATGGAGCTTTTCCACACAGCTGGGGCCATCGTGTGGAGAGCGCCGCCAGGCGAGCCTAGGATGCCGGCGTGGGCAAGGTCGTGCTCTGCCTCTGCCACGACGTGACGCGCGAGGACGTCGAGCGGGCGATCGCGCTCGGCTACGACCATCCAGAGACCGTCAAACGGTTCACCGCCGCCTTCATGGGCCCGTGTCAGGGAAAAGCCTGTCGCGAGGCGATCCTCGCCGTGGTCGCCGAGCGCACGGGGCGCGACCCGGCCTCGCTCGAGCCGCCTCGCGCGCGGCCGCCCGCGTTCCCGGTCCGGCTCGGGCAGCTCGCCGGCGGCCCGGCGGCGGACGCCTGATGCCCGTTCCCGGCGTCACCCGCGACCCGTTGCGGCGCGCCTACGAGGTCGTGATCGTCGGCGCGGGCGTCCAGGGGCTCGCGCTCGCCTACGAGCTCGGCAAGCGAGGCCTCCGCGACGTGTGCGTGCTCGACGCCGGCTACCCCGGCTGCGGAGCGAGCGGACGGAACGGGGAGATGATCCGCTCGGGGTTCGGCTCGGCCGAGTGGATCGGCTTCTTCGACGCGAGCCTGCGGCGCTGGCACGAGCTGTCCGAGGAGCTGCGCTTCAACGTCCTCTTCACCCCGGCGGGCTACCTGATCCTCGCCTCGACCGAGGAGGAGCTCGAGCGCTGCCGCGGCTACGCGGCCCGCCACCGTGAGCTCGGCCTGGCCACGAGGCTCGTCGACGCCGGCGAGGCGCTCGCGATCGCGCCGGCGCTCGCTCCCGAGCTCGTCCGCGGCGGCGTCTACCAGCCCGACGCAGGGTTCGCGCACCACGACGCGGCCGTCTGGGGCTTCGCGCGGGCAGCGGCGGCCCTCGGCGCCGAGATCCACCCGTTCACGGAGGCGACGGCGATCCGTGTCGAGGCAGGCCGGGTCGCGGGCGTCGAGACGACGCGCGGCACGGTCTCGACGCGGCTTCTCGTCGACGCCGCGGGCGATGTCCTGCGACTGGCCCTCGATGGCCACCAT
>JBBILK010000478.1:0-2662 GCA_037444965.1 Actinomycetota bacterium
TTCGTGCCGGAGCCGGGCGGGCTCACGCTCGTCGAGCTCGAGCGGCTGCTCGGCGAGCTCGCGGCGGCGCGGCCGCTCGCGGGAGCCGGCCTGACGGGGCTCGTCGCCGACGAGCGCAGCCTGCCTGCGCTCGAGCGCATCTGCGCGGCGCTCGGCCTCTGAGCCGGCAGCCGCTTCGGCTCACCGTAGAATAGGCAGCCTGATGGCGAGCCGGATCGACGTCTCGATCGAGACGCGCGGCACATCGGGCGGGGGTGAGCCGTCTGCCGGCCGCGATCCGAATACGTGCCCTCGGTGCGGCTCGCACTACCGCGACGAGGAGCTCGAGCGCACGCTGCGCGTCTGTCCGCACTGCGGGCACCACTTCCCCGTCCGGGCCCGTGAGCGAATCGTCCAGCTCGCCGACGGCGGGACGTTCGTCGAGGAGCAGGGCGCGCTCCGGTCGGCCGATCCGCTCGGGTTCTTCGACGTCAGGCCCTACGGAGAGCGAATCGCCGAGGCAGAGGTCTCGACCGGCCTCGGCGACGCAGTGGTCGTCGGGGCGGCGAAGATCGAGCGCCGAGACTGCCAGCTCGCGGTGATGGACTTCGCGTTCATGGGCGGCTCGATGGGCAGCGTCGTCGGCGAGAAGTTCGTGCGGGCGGCCGAGCGGGCGGCCGAGCGAGGCGTGCCACTCGTCTCCGTGACCGCCTCCGGGGGTGCGCGGATGCAGGAGGGGATCCTCTCCCTCATGCAGATGCCGAAGACCGTCTGCGCGGTCGACGCCCTGCGCGAAGCCCGCGCGCCGTTCATCTCCGTCATGGCCCATCCGACGACCGGAGGAGTGATCGCGAGCTTCGCGAGCCTCGGCGACTTCGTCGTCGCGGAGCCGGGTGCGCTGCTCTCCTTCGCCGGCCCGCGCGTCGTCCAGGAGACGACGCGCGAGAAGCTCCCCGACGACTTCGGGCTCACCGAGGCGAACTTCCGCTTCGGTCACATCGACGCGGTGGTTCCGCGCGACCAGCTGAAGCCGTTCCTCGGCCGGCTGCTCGCCCTCTTCGCCCATGCCTGAGGACGAGCCGGTGTCGAGCAAGGCGGGGACGGCCGAGCAGCTGCGCCTTCGCGACCGGCTGGCCAGGCTCACCGACCTCCCGTTGCTCCGCGGCGCGGGCGTCTCGGGCGAGATGGCCCGCCTGAAGCGTCAGCTCGAACGGATCGAGGCAGAGCCGACCACGGGCGACGTCTGGCTGGCGGTCGAGCTGGCGCGGCACAAGGACCGGCCGTACACGCTCGACTACGTCGAGCGCCTCTTCGACGACTTCGTGGAGCTTCGCGGCGACCGGACGAGCATGGACGACCAGGCGATCGTTGCCGGTCTGGGACGGCTCGGCGGCCGCACGGTGGTGCTCGCCGGGCACCAGAAGGGACGGGACATCCACGAGAACGTGCGCCGCCGCTTCGGCATGGCGAGCCCGGAGGGCTACCGCAAGGCGATCCGCGTCATGGAGATCGCCGAGCGGCACGGCTTCCCGCTCGTCTCGCTCGTCGACACCCCGGGCGCCTATCCGGGCGTCCAGGCGGAGCAGCACGGTCAGGCCGGGTGGATCGCGCGCTCGCAGCTCGCGATGGCACGCCTGCGGATCCCGACGGTCGCCTGCGTGATCGGCGAGGGCGGCTCCGGGGGCGCTGTCGCGCTCGCCGTCGCCGACCGCGTGCTGATGCAGCAGAACGCGATCTACTCGGTGATCTCCCCGGAAGGCTGCGCTGCGATCCTCTGGCGCGACGCCGGCGAGAAGATGAAAGCGGCGGCGGCGCTGAAGCCGGACGCGGCACACTGCCTCGAGCTCGGCGTGATCGACGGGATCGTTCCCGAGCCGCCCGGCGGGGCTCATGCCGACCACGACGAGGCCGCCCGCCTCCTGGGCGATGCGCTGCAGGCCGGGATCGAGGAGCTCTCGCGGCTCGATCCGGACGAGCGCCGGCGCCTCAGGCGGGCGAAGTTCCGCGCGATGGGCATGTTCACCGAGTGAGGCGCCCGCGGCGCGCTATCCACGCGATCCACAGGGTTTTCCCCGTCCCCGCCTGCAAACCGGGGAGAGACGGTGAGCCGGCTCGACGAGTTCGCCCGCAAACGGCGCCCGGAACGGACGCCTGAGCCCTTCGGCTCCCGCCGGCCGGCCGCCGCCGGACCGGTGTTCGTCGTCCAGCGGCATGCGGCGCGGCGGCTCCACTACGACCTGCGTCTCGAGCGAGGAGGGGTGCTGGCGAGCTGGGCCGTGCCGAAGGGGCTGCCGGCGGAGCCGGGCGAGCGGCGGCTCGCCGTGCACGTCGAGGATCACCCGCTCGAGTACGCTCGCTTCGAGGGCGCGATCCCTCAGGGCGAGTACGGCGCCGGCTCCGTCGAGATCTGGGACGAGGGCACGTACGAGCTCCTCGAAGAGAAGTCCGACGGGGGGCTGACGTTCCGGCTGAACGGACGCCGGCTGACGGGGCTGTGGGCTCTCGTGCCGGCATCGCTCGGCGGCGATCCGAAGAACTGGCTGCTCCTGCGCAAACGCGACGGCGGCTCGGTGCCGGAGCCGAGGGAGCAGGCCCGGTACGCGCCGATGCTCGCCACCCTGGCGGAGCGACTGCCGACCGGCCAGGGCTGGTCGTTCGAGGTCAAGTGGGACGGGTACCGAGC
>JBBILK010000479.1:0-2656 GCA_037444965.1 Actinomycetota bacterium
GCGCGTGGAGGCTGCCGGCGACACCGACCTTCTGCCCGGCCAGCTCGTCGACCGGGTCGTCGCCGAGCGCGAGATCAGGCGCGTGCGCGAGGAGGGCGGCGAGGAGGCGACGCTCGAGCCGATGATCCTCGGGATCACGAAGGCCTCGCTGGCGACGGAGTCGTTCCTCTCGGCGGCGTCGTTCCAGGAGACGACGAAGGTGCTGACGGACGCGGCGATCGAGGGCAAGGTCGACCGGCTGCTCGGGCTGAAGGAGAACGTGATCATCGGCAAGCTGATCCCGGCGGCGACGGGGCTGAAGAAGTACCGCACGCTCGAGATCGCGCCGACCGAGAAGGTCCCCGCCGGGGTGTACGCCCGCCCGGAGACGGAGGAGCAGCTGCTCGCGGCGCTCGAGGAGATCGGCGCCGACGGCGGGCTCGAGGGCTTCGACCTCGACCTGGAGGGGCTCACGGACGGCGGTGGTGAGCTGTCCTCGCTCGAGGCCGAGGAGATCCCCGAGGTCGACTCGCCGCTCGACGAGGAGTAACGCGGAACGGGCCGGCTTCGCCGGCCCGTTTTCGTTAGCGGCCGGGTCGGATCAGCGCCAGCGCGTCGCGCGGCCGAGGCGGTCGATCTCGGTCTGGGTGGCGAGCCGTTCCCCCTGCCCGGACGCGACCGTGTAGTCCGGCGGCGGGCCGGCGCCCTCCCTCGCGCGGAGCCAGGCGTCGTTCAGCGCCCGCTGCAGGTACCAGGTGTGGGCGAAGAGCAGCGGGAACAGGAGCGCCGCCACGATCGGGGCGGCCCGTCCCGGCGCCTCGACCCAGTCCTGGACGGTGCGGACGCGACGGGCAGTCACGAAGACCGAGATCATCCCCGGCCAGAACGCGACCCAGTAGAGCAGCGCGCAGACGGTGGCGGCGACCGGGACGTTCCCGAACGGCCTCGCGACCGCTTCCGAGTAGTCCCTGAGCTCCCGGTTCACCTGGTACCACCAGACGATCCCCCAGATCCCGAGCGTCAGGAACGTCAGGATCCAGAGCGCGACCGGATTCCGGGTCGCGACCGTCGCCCGCCCGATCGTGATGCTCTCCGGCTTCGTGACGTGCACGCCGCCGATCCTAGACGACCGGCTCGTCGGGCGGGGGAGCGGCCTCCGGTGGCGGGGTCGCCGCCTCCGACCCGGCGCCGGGGAACTCGCGGATCGTGATCCGCCGGAGCACCTCGACGCCGACGGTGAGGAACGCGAGGAAGACGAGGGTCGCGAGGAAGGTGCGGTTCTCGCGCAGCGGGGCGAAGAGCAGGATCAGGAGCACGGCGAGGGCGACGGTGCCGTAGACGAGAACGGGCCGCTCGCGCATGTGCGGCGCGAGCCAGCGGCGGACCGCGGTCGCGCGCCGCCCCGGCCCGGCGAGCCAGGCGCCGACGAGGATGACGGCCCCGATGAGGAGCAGCGAACGGGCGGAGTCCCGCAGGTTGGCGGTGAGGATGTCCCAGACGGACTGGGCCGCAGGCTCGTTGGCCGGCACGGCGACGAGCGTCTCGACGACCCGCGGGCCGCCCAGCCGGACGAGCACGACGAGCCCCATCCCGACGAGGAGCCAGCTCAGGCCCACACCCCGGATCGCCTCGCGGCGCCGGCCCCGGGCGAGCCAGACCGCGGCCACGTAGAGGAGGAGCGCGAACACCCAGAACCACTTCGCGATCTTCTGGAGGACGTCGACCAGCTTCTGGACGGCGGTCAGCTGGCCCTCCTCGACGACGGTGATCTGGCCCGCGCCGACCGGGAGGCGCGTCAGGAGCTCGGGGTCGAGGCCGACTCGCTCGAAGATCCGCTCGGTCATGGGTCGCAAGTTGAGGACGACCTTGCCGTCGATCGTCGCGATCGCCTCCGAGTCTCCCTCGACGATCGTGATGAACTGCGAGTGCGCGAGCCGGGTTGCCTCCTGCCACAGGCGCTGGAACTGCGGCGAGGCGAGGAGGCGCTGCGCCGCGCGCAGCGTTACCTCCTCGAGGCTGGCGGCGACGGGGCCTGCGAGCCGGCCGAGGGGCCCCGGCAGCACTCCCTCGAGCGAGCTCCTGACGTCCAGCGACGAGAAGATCTGGTCGACGAGGTAGGGCGCGAGCACCTCCTGGACGTCCGGGTCGGCGAGGATCTCGCTGCTCGTCTCCGTGAACTCGTCCGTGTCGAGCGCCGAGAAGTCGATCCAGATCGCCAGCACCGAGACGAAGAGGACGATCGAGGCGAGGACGGTCAGGAGCGGGCTGAGAACTCGCCGCCAGGAAAGCCGCCGAAACCAGGACGGCAGTCGCCGCCGTCTCGGCGGAATCTGGGTGCCCTCCTCCGGGTGCACCGGCGGAGTGTACGCTGCGGCCCGGATCTGCTCAAGCGCGCCGGGCTTCCGAGAGGGGCGCTACGAGCCGGCCTGGGCGGTGATCGCCTGCCCCTTGCCCGCGCCCTTGGCGCGGTAGAGCGCCTCGTCCGCCCGCTTGAAGAACGTGACCGCGTCGTCGTCCGGCTCGAGCTCGGCGATTCCCGCCGAGAGATGAAGGGCCTCGGCACCGGCGCGCCAGCCGCTCATCGCCCCCTGGAGGCGGCGGTAGAGCGCGTCCGCGTCCGCGATCGTCGACTCGGGGAGGATCAGCGGACGGATGGCGAAGGACGTGTTCGCCGAGG
>JBBILK010000480.1:0-1274 GCA_037444965.1 Actinomycetota bacterium
CGCTCCAGCTCCCGCCCGAGCGTCTCGGCTGACCACGCGGGCCGCTCCGGCTCGGCTCACGAGCCGCGGCCGCAGTGGCGAAGCGCGTTCAGACAGCTCCCGACGAGACGGGCGAGCGCTCCCTGATCCCAGGCGTTGACGAAGTCCGCGTGGCCGGAGTAGAGCCCGCCCGAGGAGAGCTCGAGCGCATCGCCGCCGAGGATCGGGTAGCGGACGATCACGGCGATCGCGGGCACCTCCACCGGATGGGACGACGGGCAGCGGCCCCGGACGGAGTACGCCATGTGGCTCCTGTGGTCGGCGCTGTCGAGCTGCCGTCCGTTCCAGCAGTCCGGGAACCGCACGTGCAGGCGGAGCCCCGCTCCACGGCCCGCGTCCGGGCAGGTCGGCGGCTCGCTCGAAGGTGGCACGCCGGCGTCGGCTCCGCAGCTCCAGAACGTCACCGACCGCGGCTGCGGGCTCGTCGCGTGGGGGTCGCCCGCGATCAGCTCCAGCCCGGCCGGGAACGGCCGTAGGGGCGCGAGCGTGTGGCGCCGGTAGTAGATCGTGGCCCCGAGCGGCTCGACCGGCTCGCCCTCCGCGAGCAACGTCGGCACCCAGTACGCGGCCGTGTCGCCGGGCCGGCGGCAGGTCGTGTCCGCGGCACGCAGGCTCTCGAGCGTCGACTCGCCGTTGGTCGACGTGTTGCCGACGTACGTGTGGTCGTGCGCGACGCCGTGCTGCCCGGGAAAGACGATCAGATCGTCCCGGTTCCGGTGGCTGAAGCCGCAGACGCTGACGAAGTTCACCCCGGCGAGCAGCGCCGGAAGGCGGCGAGGGCCGGGCGCCGGGTCGCTCGCGGCCGGTGTCGGTGCAGCAGCGGCCGCGGTCGCGGCGGCCGCGACGAGGACGGCCGCAAGCGAGAGACGTCGCATCCGGGGCCTCCGATCCGTCGAGTTCTCGAGCAGGAGCCTGCCCGGATCCCGATCAGAGCAGAAACCTCCAATCATTCGGTGAGGATTTTCTGAGGAATCGATGAAGGCCCTGCAGCCGCTCAGGGCTCGGTGTGGACGATCACCTCCGCGATTCCCGGCCGCGCCTCGCGCAAGCGCACCTCGACCGAGCTCGCGCGCGCGTGAGCCTCGGAGAGCGGCGTCGCCGGGTCGAGCGCGAGCGTGAGGAAGACCAGCGGCCCCTCCTCCGTGTGCACCAGCCTCAGCTCCCGGGGCTCGGTGCCGACGAGCTCGACGACGACGCTGCGAAGATCGGCGACCTCGAGCGCGGCTCCCTCGGAC
>JBBILK010000480.1:1323-2637 GCA_037444965.1 Actinomycetota bacterium
GCTCCAGATGAGTCTGCACCGTGTCGACCTCCGGCAGCGCCGCCGCGATCGCGGTCTCGACCCGGGAGGCGAGGTCGTGGGCGTCCTCGAGGGAGAGATCGCCCGGAAGCTTCAGGTGCAGCGAGACCTCGGTACGGTCGCCCACTCTGAGCACGGTGACGTTGTGGATCTCGCGCACGTCCGGGACGGCGAGCGCGGCCGCGAGCGCCCGCTCGGCGAAAGCCGTCTCCGTCTCGGCGCGCGGCTCGATGTGGACGACGACGTCGCTTCCCGGCAGCGCCCGCTCGACCGCCTCCTCGACGGCGTCGGCGACCGTGTGCGCCTGCGCTACGGCCGCCCCCGGCCGGACGCGGATCACGACGTCCGCGAAATGGCGGCCGGCGGCTTGCCGCAGGCGCAGCCGGCGGAGGTCGACCGGCGGCTCGAGCTCCTCGATCGCCCGCCTCGCGGCGGCGTGGGCGCCCGCGGGAGCCCGATCCATCAGCACGTCGACGTTCTGGCGGATCAACCGCCCGGCGGCGACGAGCACGAGCGCGGCGACGAAGAGCGCCGCGATCGAGTCGGCCTGGTCGTAGCCCGTCCGTACGACGATCAGTCCGACGAGGACCGCCGTCGAGCCGGCGAGATCGCTTGCGAAGTGCACCGCGTTCGCCTCCAGGGCGGCGCTCTGGTACCGCCGCGAGGCATGGAGGGAGACGAGCGCGCGGCTCAGGTCGATCGTGATCACCACGCCGAGGACGAGGAACGCCCACCAGGTCGCCTCGACGTCGGGGTGCGCGGCGCCCTTGAGGCGCTCGATCGCACGCCAGACGATGAAGAGGCTCGCAGCGACGAGGAACGCGGCCTCGGCGAGCGCGCTCAGGTGCTCCGCCTTGCCGTGCCCGTACGGGTGGCCCCGGTCGGCCGGGCGGACGGCCACGCCGACCGCGAACAGCGTCAGCAGCGCCGCGACGAGGTCGGTACCGGAGTGCACCGCTTCGGAGATCAGCCCGAGGCTTCCCGCTGCGAGCCCCGTGACGAGCTTGAGAACGATGAGGACGAGCGCAGCCGCGACGGAGACGAGCGCCGTCCGACGCTGTGGTGTCATACCCAAACTGTAGGCGTGGGGGAGAGCCTCCCCCGCGAGACGAGGACGGTCAGACGCAGTCCTGGAGTCCCTGCGCCTCCGGCAGGGACTCGAGCTTCTTCAGCGTGTTGTTCTCGATCTGGCGGATCCGCTCACGGGTGACCCCGAAGGCGCGGCCGACCTCCTCGAGCGTGCGCGGATGCTCGCCCTTGAGGCCGAAGCGAAGCTCGATCACCTTGCGCTCGCGG
>JBBILK010000481.1:0-2632 GCA_037444965.1 Actinomycetota bacterium
CTCTTCCCGCTGCCGTTTCCCGAGCTCAAGGTCGATCCGGGCGTGTTCGTGCCCACGCAGGGCAGCTACCTCGTCTGGAAGTACCTGTTCCGCTCCGGTGAGGGCGAGGGGAAGACCTGCCTGGACGTGGGCTGCGGCTGCGGCATCCTCTCCATCCAGCTCGCCCTGAACGGCGCCGCGCGGGTGCACGCGATCGACATCGACGGGGACGCCGTCGCGAACACGCTCGCGAACGCGTTCCGAAGCGGGGTCGCGGACCGGGTGACGGGCGAGGACGTCGACCTCTACGAGTGGGAGCCGGCCGAGCGCTTCGATCTGATCGTCGCGAGCCTGTACCAGATGCCCGTCGATCCGTACGAGGAGCCCACGGGGCACCGGCCGCTCGACTACTGGGGACGAAACCTGCTCGACCACTTCCTCGTCCTCTTGCCCGCGCTGCTCGAGGAGGGCGGCCGCGCTCTCGTCATGCAACTCTCGGTCGTCGGGCAGCGGCGCACGGAGCAGCTGCTCGAGCAGGCAGGGCTCGAGGCGAGGGTCGTCGACTTCGCGTTCTTCCCCTTCGGCCCGATCTTCGAGGTGAACAAGCCGCAGATCGAGCGGGTCGAGCAGCTCTCCGACGCGTACCATCTGACCCCGGGAGGCGACGACGTGATGGTCGCCTACCTGCTCGAGATCCGGCACGCGGGCGCCGGTTGAGCGCGATCTGCTTCCGCGGCGAGCCCCTCCACCTGACCGGCGAGCCGCCCCGTGCCGGCGAGCGGGCGCGGGAGTTCACCCTCCACCGCTTCTCGCCCGAGGAGGGGGTCGTCGAGGTCACGCTCGCCGACCTGCCCTCGAAGCCGCGGCTCCTGAGCGTCATGCCGTCCCTCGACACGCCGACCTGTGCGGAGCAGACGAGGTCGTTCAACGCGCGCCTCGCCGGGTACGGCGACCGGGTCGCCGCCTACGCGATCAGCGTCGATCTCCCGTTCGCGCAGCACCGCTTCTGCGGTGCCGAGGGTGTGGCGAACCTCGTGACGCTCTCCGACTACAAGACACGGTCGTTCGGAACGAGCTGGGGAATGCTCGTCGAGGAGAGCCAGCTCCTCGCGCGCGGCGTGTTCGTGCTCGATGCGGAGGGGACCGTCACGTACGCCGAGCTCGTGGCCGAACAGTCGAGCGAGCCGGACTACGATCGCGCGCTCCGGGCGCTCGACGAGCTCGTGCCGGAGGCGACGTAGGGGCGGGACCTGTCCCGCCCGGGACCCTGCGAGCGGCCCCTACGCGCGCAGCTCGACGAACCCCGCCGCTGCGAAGTCGCCGTCGAAGGCGAGCGCCTCCCGGATCCCGAGCGAGCGCATGAGCGCGAAGCTCGTGGCGTCGACGAACGAGTACGGCCGCTCGTCGTGGCGGCGGAGCCACGCGAGAGCCTCTCGCTCGAGTTCCTCGTCGATCCGCAACACCCTGGCTCGAGCACTGCGCTCGAGCATGTCGAGGAACGCGACAGCGATCCGGTGTCCGTCGCGACGGCGCAGGAAGGTCCAGGTCTCCCCGCGCACCTGGGTCGATGTGACGAGGTCAGAGTGCTCGTAGCGCCGTAGCAGCTGCCGTGCCTCGCCTTCCCGGCCATCGCGGCGGCGGCTCGTCGCGAGCCAGAACGACGTGTCGACGAAGATCAGCGCTCGGCCTCGAGAGGTCCGTACAGGATCTCGTCGATTCGCTGCGAGTCGTCCGGCTCACCTTCGACGATGCCGACGAACTCCCAGATGGGATCCTCTTCCAGCGGCGGCAGCGGCCGCAGCAGCCTCTCCCGCAGGATCCGGCGGACGAGCTCCGATTTCGAGATCCGCTGAATGCGAGCCTCCAGCGCCACCGCCCGGTCGAGCTCGTCGTCGAGCATCAGCTGCACGCGCCTGAGCATACGAGAACTATACACATGAGATCGTATTGATTGTGTAACGGTTCTCGTGGCCGAACAGCGCGCTCGACGAGATGGGCCCCTCCCAGTCGGCCGCGCGCCCGGGCCGGAGGGGATGTCTGACATCTACGTGACGACGAGGGAGAAGCTCACCGGCATGGACGGCTGAGCAGTGACGTGATGCGGCGAGGCGGGAGGGCCCGTCCTACGGGCCCTCCCGCGGCTGTTCAGCGCTATCCTCCCGGCTTGGAGGAGGGTTGATGGGGGCCGATGCCCGTGTCGGCACCGAGTTCGCCGGCTACCGGATCGAGGCGCGGCTCGGTTCCGGCGGGACGGGGGTCGTCTATCGCGCGCGCGACCTGACGCTGGGCCGGCCGGTCGCGCTCGAGCTGCTCGATCCGGAGCTTGCCGTTGATCGGCGGTTTCGGGAGCGGTTTCTGCGCGAGTCGCGGCTGCTGGCGTCGTTCGAGCATCCGGACATCGTCCCTGTCTTCGAGGCGGGTGAGGCTGAGGGGCTGCTCTATCTGGCGACGGCGTTGGTGGAGGGTGAGAGCCTGGCGGCTCTGCTGGCCAGGGAGGGGCGGCTGGAGCCCGAACGTGCGCTGGCGGCGGTGTCGCAGCTGGCGGAGGGGCTGGATGCGGCCAGGTGGGGCCGCGGGCTGGTGCACGGGTGTCTGTCGCCGCGCTTGGTGCTGGTCGCCCGGGACGGGCGGGTACTGCTGTCGGGCTTCGGGT
>JBBILK010000482.1:0-2630 GCA_037444965.1 Actinomycetota bacterium
GAGTCCCGACTCGATGATCGTCGTCGAGACGAGGACGTCCGCGTCGCCGCGCACGAACGCGAGCATCCGCTCCTCGAGCTCCTTCTCCGGAAGCTGCCCGTGCGCGACCAGGAAACGAAGCGACGGAAGGAGTCCCCGGAGCTTCTCGGCGCACTCCTCGATCGTCTCGACGCGGTTGTGGAGGTAGAAGGACTGCCCGCCGCGCTCGTGCTCGCGGGTAAGGGCGAGGGCGAGCAGCTCCTCGTCGTACTCGCCGACGTGGGTGCGGATCGGCCGCCGGCCCTCCGGCGGGGTCTCGATCACGCTGATGTCGCGCAGGCCGGCGAGCGACATGTGCAGCGTGCGGGGAATCGGCGTCGCCGAGAGGGCGAGCACGTCGACCTCCACCCGCAGCTGGCGCAGGAGCTCCTTCTGGGCCACCCCGAAGCGCTGCTCCTCGTCGACGATCACGAGCCCGAGTTTCCGCGGGACGACGTCCC
Source organism: Actinomycetota bacterium (assembly GCA_037444965.1). GTDB lineage: Bacteria > Actinomycetota > Thermoleophilia > Gaiellales > Gaiellaceae > JBBILK01. Next base: position 480 of record JBBILK010000482.1, read on the forward strand.
GGGAGAACACCCGGTGGGTGCCGATCAGCACGTCGACTTTGCCTTCGGCAAAGTCGTTAAGGGCTTGCCTGGTTTCGCTCGAGCTGCGGAACCGCGAGATCATCTCGACGCGAACGGGCAGGTCGGCGTAGCGCTCGCGGAACGTGTTCCAGTGCTGCTGCGCGAGCACGGTCGTCGGCGCGAGCAGGAGCACCTGCTTGCCGCTCGCGACGGCGACGAACGCGGCGCGCACCGCGACCTCCGTCTTGCCGAAGCCGACGTCGCCGCAGACGAGCCGGTCCATCGGCCGGGGCGCCTCGAGGTCCTCCTTGACCGCCTCGATCGCGGCCTGCTGGTCGCGCGTCTCCTCGTACGGGAAGCTCGCCTCGAGCTGCTCGACGAGGTCCGAGTTCGCGTCGTGGGCGAACCCTTCGGCGCGCTGCCTGAGCGCGTAGAGCGCGACGAGCTCGCCCGCCAGCTCGCGCACCCCCTCTCTCGCCCGCGACTTCAGGTTCTGCCACGCCTTGCCGCCGAGCTTCGACAGCGCCGGCGCGGATGCGCCCGCGCCGATGTACCGGGAGACCTTTCCGATCTGCTCGTGCGGGACGTAGAGCCGGTCGTCGCCCTTGAACGCGAGGAAGAGGTAGTCGCGGGTGACTCCCGCGACCGTCTTCGTCTCGAAGCCGATCAGCTTGCCGATCCCGTGGTCCTCGTGCACGACGTAGTCGCCCACACGAAGGTCGGCGAAGCTCTGCAACGCCCGGCCGATCCGCGCGTCGACCCGCGGTGGCCGCTTGCGGAAGACCTGGGTGTCGGGGAGGAGCACGAGCGCGAGCTCGCGCGAGAGGAAGCCGCGCCGGGCCGGCGCGACCGCGAAGCGAAGCCCCGGCTCGCTGGGAAGCGGCTCACCGGGCTCGAGCAGCTCGGCCTCGAGCCGGCGGAGGAGCGCCTTCGTCCGCAGCGCCTCGCCGCGGTGGGCGAACGTGACCACGACCCGGTTCCCGGCGCGAACGAACCCGGCGAGGTCGCTTTCCGCCTCCGCGAGGCCACGGGCGGCAACGGCGGGACGCTGCGCCTCGAAGGCGTGCCGCTGCCCCGCCGGCAGCGGGTCGAGCAGCCTGACGGGGCCGGCGAGCTCGACGAGGCCGCCGAGCTCCTCCTGCCACACGCCCCTGACCTCGTCGTGCTGCCAGACCGCGTCGCAGCCTGAAAGCGGCGGCACGAGATCGCCGGGACCGACCGGGGTGTCCCCGGCGAGGGCGGACTCGACCGAGTCGAGCCGGCGCTCGGCCGCGGGGTACACGACCGCGCTCTCGAGCGGATGGAGCGTCCGCTGCGTGAACGGCGAGAACGCCCGCATCGTCTCGATCTCGTCCGCGAAGAACTCGATCCTGATCGGCTCCCGCCCCGTGCTCCGGAACACGTCGAGGATGCCGCCCCGGATCGCGAACTGGCCGCGCTCCTGCACGCGCTCGACCCGAGCGTAGCCGGCCAGCGCCAGCTGCTCCCCGACCTCGTCGACGGCGACCTCGTCGCCGACCGAGAGCGCGAGCACGGCCGGCCGCTCTTCGGCAGGGGGGAGACCCTGCGCGAAGCCGAGCGCCGAGGAGCAGACGACTCCACCCTGCTCGAGCACGGCGAGCGCGCGGGCGCGCTCGCCGACGAGGTGCGGGGCCGGCACGATGCCGCTCTCGTGCGGGACGCCCCGCGAGGCGAGCAAGCCGACCGCGTCGGGGCCGAGATACCAGCCGAGCGCCTCGGCCGCATCGCGCGCGTCGGCGTCGTCAGGGAGGAGACACGCGAGCCCCCGCCGCGGCTCCTGCGCGAGCCACCAGGCGGCGAGGAACACGGGTAGGAGCGGCTCCGAGACCCGGGCCCGCGCGTCCGGCCCGTCGGCGAGGAACGCGGCGAGCCGCTCGCCCCGGGCGAGCTCGAGCGCGAGCGTTCTGAGCGGCGCATGGTCCATGGCAAAGGACGGAAACGGACGTTCCGCCGGGCCTGTCCATCCTAGCCGGCCGCTCCCCCCGGGCGGGGCACCCCGGCCCACCACCCGCTTTCAAGCGTAGCGCCGCGCGGCGCACCCGTTGCGCGCGGGCCGTGCCGCAGGTGTCACGGCATCGTGCCGTCTTCTGCGCTGCGCTAGGTCAGGCACGATCGTTGAAGCGCTGCTGG
>JBBILK010000483.1:0-2622 GCA_037444965.1 Actinomycetota bacterium
ACGAGCGTGGAGACGACTGCTCAGACCGGCGTCGAGATGGAGGCGCTCGCTGCGGCGTCGGTCGCTGCGCTCACCGTGTACGACATGGCGAAGGCGGTCGACACGAGCATGGTCATCGGCAGCGTGCGGCTCGTCGAGAAGACGAAGGAGCCGCTGTGACACGAGCGGCGGTGCTGACGGTCTCCGACGGCGTCTTCCGCGGGACCCGCGAGGATCGAAGCGGCGACCTCCTCGAGGAGCTGCTCGGTGCTGAAGGGTTCGACGTGCAGCGCCGTGTCGTCCCGGACGAGCGCCCGCAGATCGCCCGCGCGATCCGCGAGCTGGCCGCCGCCGCGCGGCTCGTTCTGACGACCGGCGGTACGGGCGTCGCCCCGCGCGACGTGACGCCCGAGGCGACGCTCGACGTCGTCGACCGGATCGTGCCCGGGATTCCGGAGGCGTTGCGCGCCGACTCGGTCGCCAAGACACCCCACGGCCTGCTCTCCCGCGGCACGGCGGGGATCGTCGGGAGGACGCTGGTCGTCAACCTGCCGGGCTCGCCGGGCGGCTGCCGTGACGGCTTCGAGCTCCTCCGCCCGGCACTCCGGCATGCGATCGAGCTGCTCGCGGACGAGCGGACCGCGCATCGCCAGACATGACGACCGAGATCCTTCGCTATCCGAAGTTATTCGCCTCGCTCGTCAAGCTCGAGCACACGGTCTTCGCGCTCCCCTTCGCCTACGTCGGGGCGTTTCTCGCCGTCGACGGTGTGCCCTCGGGGCACGATCTCGCGTGGATCACGGTGGCGATGGTCGGAGCACGCAGCCTCGCGATGGCGCTGAACCGCCTGATCGACGCCGGGATCGACGCACGCAACCCGCGCACGGCCGGCCGGGAGCTGCCCCGGGGCTCGCTGCTTCCCTGGCACGTGGTGCTGTTCTCGCTCGCGTCGCTCGCGCTCTTCCTCGTGGCCGTCTACCAGCTTGCACCGATCGTCCGCTACCTGTGGCCGATCCCGGTGGTCGGGTTCGTCGTCTACCCGTACCTGAAACGCGCGACCTGGCTCTGCCACCTGTGGCTCGGGGCCGTCGACGGGCTGGCGCCGATCGGCGCCTGGGCCGCGATCGAGAACGAGCTCCCCTGGCAGGTCTGGCTGCTCGGTGCGGCGGTGGCTCTCTGGATCGCCGGCTTCGACGTTCTCTATGCGCTCTTCGACCTCGAGGTCGATCGCGAGCAGGGGCTCCATTCGCTGCCCGCTCGCTTCGGTGTCCGGGCAGCGTTCGCCGCGTCGCGTGCGCTGCACGCCGGAACCGTGATCCTGCTCGTCTGCGTCGGGCTCGGTCTGCCCGTCGGGCTCTTCTACTGGCTCGGGGTCGCGGCCGTCGCCGCCCTGCTCGGCTACGAGCACGCGCTCGTCTCGCCGAGGGACTGGCGCCGTCTGGACACGGCGTTCTTCACCATGAACGGCGTGATCTCGATCGGCTTCTTCGCGTGCGTGCTCGTGGACGTGCTGGTCTCGTGATCCGGGCCCGGGGCCTCGGGCGCCGCTTCGGCGAGAAGGACGTGCTGCGAGACGTCGACTTCGACCTGCCGGGAGGCGGGTTCCTGCTCGTGACGGGGCGCAACGGCTCGGGCAAGAGCACGCTCCTGCGCATGATCGCCGGCTTGCTCGTCCCGACGAGCGGTGAGCTCGCAGTCGAAGCCGGTCGCGGCTCGATCGGCTTCCTCGGGCACGAGCCGCTCGTCTACCGCGAGCTGAGCGCGCTCGAGAACCTCGAGCTGTACGGGAGGCTGTACCGGATTCCCGAGCGTCGCGAGCGGATCGGGATGCTGCTGGAGCGCTTCGGGCTCTGGGAGGCCCGCCACCAGCGGGTCTCGACGTACTCGCAGGGCATGCGGCAGCGGCTCGGGCTCTGCCGGGCCCTGCTCCACGACCCCGAGCTCCTGCTCCTGGACGAGCCGTTCGCCGGACTCGACCGGGAGGGCGCGACGCTCGTCGAGCGGGAGCTCGGCGAGCTGACGGCGGAGCGAACGCTCGTCGTCTCCTCTCATCAGCCCGAGCGGGTCGACGGGCTCGCGACGCTTCGCCTCGCGCTGACGTGATCGCGTACTTCCAGGACGTGGCCGTGCTGGCCCGCAAGGATCTCCTGCTCGAGCTCCGGACTCGCGACACGCTGCCGGCGATGCTGCTCTTCGTCGTCGGCGCCCTCGTGGTCTTCCACTTCGCCTTGCCCGCCTCGGCCGGAGACGACGCCGCGCGCGGGCTGCTCTGGATCGCGATCCTCTTCACCGCCCTGCTCGGGCTCGCGCGCGTGTTCACCGCCGAGCGGGAGCAGAACCTGCTCGAGGGGCTCCTGCTCGCTCCCTGCGACCGGAGCGCGATCTGGCTCGCCAAGACGGTCAGCGTGATCGTCTTCCTCGTGCTCATGGAGGCGATCGCGCTGCCCGCCTTCGCGCTCTTCTACGCGTCCGTGAGCGGCTCGATGATCGCGGCGATCGTTCTCGCGGACGTCGGGATCGCAGCCGTCGGCGCGCTCCTCTCCGCGATCGCGCTCGCGAGCCGGACGCGCGAGCTGATCCTGCCCCTGCTCTTCATCCCGCTCGCGATCCCCGTCGTGATCGGCGGTGTCGGTGCCTCGATCG
>JBBILK010000484.1:0-2602 GCA_037444965.1 Actinomycetota bacterium
CGCGGACGTTCCCGAGATCGACGTCTTCAACTACGACGAGCTCTGCCGGGCGGTCGTCGACGAGGCCGGGCTGCCGCTCCCGGAGAGCCCGGCCGGTGACCAGGGCGCGTTCTTCCAGGCTGTCCGCGACCTGTTTGCGAGCTGCTGCGCCGACGTCGCCGGCGGACGCTACGGGGCGCTCGTCGCCGACGAGGGCCAGGACTTCGACTCGGACTGGTGGCTGCCGCTGCAGTTGCTCCTCATCGACCCCGACCGCTCGCCTCTCTACGTGTTCTACGACGACAACCAGCGCATCTACTCGATGCAGCCCGACCTCCCGGTGCCCGGAGAGCCGATCCAGCTCACCACGAATTGCCGGAACACGAAGAGGATCGCCGAGCTCGTGGCCGCCTACTACGACGGGGACGTCGAGACCCGCGGCCCCGAGGGGCTCCCCGTGCAGCTCCACGTCTACGAGGACCCGGCCGAGCTGCTCGCCAAGCTCGACGACGAGATCGCGGCCTGGCTGCGCGACGCCGAGGTCGCCCCCGGTGACGTCGCGCTGCTCACCGCCCGGTCGAGGGACAAGAGCGCGCTCTGGACGGTCAAGCGCCTCGGCGGAGCCGTCCTGACCGACGATCCCTGGGAGCGCGGAAAGATCCTCCGCAGCTCGATCCACCGGTTCAAGGGCCTCGAGCGTCTCGTCGTCGCCGTCTGCGAGCTCGACACCGCGACCGATCAGCTCCTCTATGTCGGCTTCTCGCGTCCGAAGGTCTTCCTGTCCGTGTACGCGACGCCGGCGGTGGTGGACCGGCTGCCGGAGGGACTCGGGAAACGAGAGTAAGGTCTCGACCGGATTCCGATGCCTCGGGCCTCGACTTCCTCCGGCAGCACGAACCGACATCCATGGTTGCCGACATCTTATGTCGCCGACATCTAATGTCGCCGACCTTTTGTGTCGGTAATATCCGAGGATGCGCTTCGTGAACCGCGAGCGGGAGCTCGTTGCCCTCCGGCGTTGGTGGGAGGCGCCGGGCTCCTCGCTCGCGCTCGTCTGGGGTCGGCGCCGGGTGGGCAAGACCGCGCTCTTGCAGGAGTTCGCCGCCGAACGGCGGGTCGTGTACCACACGGCCGCCGGACGGCCCGTTCAGGACGAGCTCCGCCTCCTTTCGCGCGCAGCCGCGTCCGTGCTGCGAGGCGGCCTTCGCGACCTCGAGGCGAGGCCGTTCGCCGACTGGGACGACGCGTTCGAGACGCTGGCCGGGCTCGCCGCCCGGGAACGCCTGCTCGTCGTGATCGACGAGTTCCCGGAGCTCGCCGCGACCTCGCCTGGGCTCGAGGGAACGCTGCGAGCGGTCTGGGACCGGGTTCGGGACGTGTCCAAGCTCAAGCTGCTCCTCTCCGGCTCGTCGCTTCGAAGGACGGAGACGAGCTAGACGACCTGGATCTAACCGACATCGGACGTCGCCGACATCTGACGTCGCCGACCTCTCATGTCGGAAGCCCGGGCGCCGCTCTACGGGCGGATCGACCTCGTCCTGCAGCTCCGCCCCTTCGCGCCGCACGAGGCCGCGCTCATGCTTCCCGGCCTCGGGGCGGCCGAGCAGGCGCTCGTCTGGGGGCTGCTCGGGGGCGTCCCGCTCTACCTCGAGTGGTGGGATCCGGCGGCGAGCGTGGAGGCGAATCTCGACCAGCTCGTGTGCACGCCGGGCGGCCCGCTGCTCACTGCCGGCGAGCTGACGCTCGCCACCGACGCCGACGCGGGCGAGCTCGCCCGGCCGACCCTGTACGCGATTGCCGCGGGGCGGACGAAGCACAACGAGATCGCGGACGCGATCCGCGCCGACCCGACCCGGGTGCTCGAGCGGCTGACCACCCTGGGCCTGATCGAGCGCGTCTCGCCCGTGACCGAGGATCCGCGCCGCACGCGCCGGCGCCTCTACCGGATCGCGGACAACTTCCTCGCGTTCTGGCTCCACGTCGTCGACCGCTACCGCGCCGAGATCGAGCGCGGTCTCGGAAAGAGCATCCTGCCGGTCCTCGTCGCCGATCTGGACGACCACCTCGGCCCGCGCTGGGAGGAGGCGTTCCGCATCCACCTGCGCCGCCTGGCCGAAGCCGGCGCGATCGGGCCGGACATCGTCGCCGTGGGCCCGTTCTGGACCGCGACGGTGCCGCCCGTCGAGATCGACGCCGTCGCACTCGCCGGCCGCGCCCGCACCCCCGTCCTGGCCGGGGAAGCGAAGTGGGCCCGGGTGATCGACGCGGCCCCGATCGTCCGGGAGCTCGAGCGAAAGACGGCCGCCCTCCCCGGCGCGCCCGCCGCGCTCCGGTACGCAGTGTGCGCGCGCGAGCGGGTCGAGAACCCCGGCGACGCCCTGACCGTCACCGCGGAGGCGGTGTTCGGCTCGTGACGCTCGGGCATCCGGGCGCGATCGAGAGACGGCGACCCGCCTGAGCGCCGGGGGCGCCTGACGTCCGCCGGGCCCGGTATGCTGTTGTCAGTGATGACAACGGCAGAGAAGGTTGATCTCTCCGAGCTGAGCCTGGACGAGCTGGAGCGCGAGCTGGCGACGCTGGCGTCGCATCTGTACGCGGGTACCTGCCGGTGGCTGGAGCTGGT
>JBBILK010000485.1:0-220 GCA_037444965.1 Actinomycetota bacterium
GTACTTCGCCGCGCATCCGCCGCCGGCCTCGAGACCGCCCAGCCGCGCGGTAGTCTCCACACGATGGAGGTTACCCGAACCCGCTCCTACGGCTGCCAGAGCATGACGGCGCCGCTCCGGCGCGTGCTCGTCCGCCGGCCGGCGGAGGTCGACATCCCAGGCTGGCAGGCCTACGGCTGGCGGGCAGCCCCCGATCCGGCCGGCCTCGCCGCCGAGCACG
>JBBILK010000485.1:312-2599 GCA_037444965.1 Actinomycetota bacterium
ACGCGCTCTACGCCTACGATCCCGCCCTCGTCGGAAACGAGGGCGCCGTCCTCCTGCGCCCCGGCAAGGCGAGCCGCCGAGACGAGGTGGAGACGATGGCCGCCGATCTGACTGCGGCGGGCGTTCCCGTCGCGGCGCGGGTGGAGGCGCCGGGGACGGTCGAGGGCGGGGACACGCTCTGGCTCGACGAGCGCACGCTGCTCGTCGGGCTCGGCTACCGGACGAACGAGGCGGGCGCCGCGGCGCTCGCGGCCGCTCTCCCCGGCGTGGACGTCGTCACGTTCGACCTCCCGCACTTCCGCGGCCCCGGCGAAGTGCTGCACCTCATGTCCTTCATCTCCCCCCTCGCGGAGGATCTCGCCGTCGTCTACCTGCCGCTCATGCCGGTGCGTCTCGTCGAGCTGCTCTCCGAGCGCGGGGTCGCCCTCGTCGAGGTGCCCGACGCGGAGTTCGGCACGATGGCCCCCAACGTCCTCGCGCTCGCGCCGAGGGTCGCGCTCGCGCTCGAGGGCAACGACGAGACGAGACGCCGGCTCGAACGGGCAGGCGTCGAGGTGCTCGTCTACAAGGGCGACGAGATCTCGCGGAAGGGCGACGGCGGGCCCACGTGCCTGACGCGCCCGATCCTCCGCGGCTGATCGTGCTGCGAGCTGTGGCTACGCGCCTCGCTCGATCGGCACGTCGACGAGATTGCCCCACTCGGTCCACGACCCGTCGTAGTTCCTGACGTTCTCGTAGCCGAGCAGCTCTCGGAGGACGAACCACGTGTGTGCGCTCCGCTCGCCGATGCGGCAGTAGGCGACGATCTCCTTGTCCGGCGTGATGCCCTTTGCCCCGTAGATCTCGCGGAGCTCGTCCGCGGACTTGAACGTCCCGTCGTCCCGGACCGCGGTCGCCCACGGGATCGAGGCAGCCGAGGGGATGTGCCCCGCCCGCTGCGCGCCCTCCTGCTCGTAGCCGGGGGGTGCGATCAGGTCGCCCGCGTACTCACCGGGGCTGCGGACGTCGACGAGCGCCCGGCCGGCCGCGCCGAGCCAGCCGCGCACCTGGTCGCGGTAGGCTCGGATCGACTCGTCCCGGTCCTTCGCCGTATAGCTCGCCGGCGCAGGAGACGGCGCCTGGGTGGTGAGCTCGCGCCCCTCGTCGATCCACTTCTGGCGGCCGCCGTTCAGGATCCGGACGTCGGCGTGGCCGTACGTCCTCACGTACCAGTAGGCGTAGGCCGCGAACCAGTTGTTCTTGTCCCCGTAGAGGACGAGCGTCGTCGAGTTGCCGATGCCACGCTCGGCCATCAGCTGCTCGAACGTCGCTTTGTCGACCAGGTCTCGCTCGAGCGCGTCCTGGAGGTCCTCCTTCCAGTGGAGCTTGACCGCGCCGGGGATGTGTCCCTCGTCGTAGAGGTCCGGGTTCTCGTCGACCTCGGCTACGACGACGCTCGGGTCGTCGAGGTGCTCCGCGACCCAGTCGGTGGACACCAGCACCGGCTTCGCGTACTCGCCCTCGACCATTCCGAACCTCCTCTCGATCTCCTTCGACGAGTGAACCCTAGAGCAGATGCTCCCGCACGGCCTGCTCGAGCTCGCCGACGGTCACGAGGCCCTCGAACCGCTCGCGCACGACCCCGTCGGCGCCGACGAGGAACGTGTACGGCTCGGTCGGCAGGTTCCACTCCGTCACCCAGCGGTTGAACCCCTTGCTCGGATCGTTGCCCTCGTAGATCTCGACGTGGATGAAACGAACGCCGCTGCCCTCGAGCCGCCGGCGAACCTCGTCGACGACGTCCACGGCCGGCCCGCAGACGCGACTCGCGCAGAACTCGGGGGTGGCGAACGTGACGACGAAGGGGATACCGCTTTCGATCGACTCCCGCACCGAGTAGCGCAGGAGCTCCGTGTCCGGCGGCCTGGCGGTGGTGATGTCCTCCGGAAACCCGTCGGCCAGGGTCGGCGTGTCCGAGGGGATCGCCGGCGTTCCGACGGCCGGGGCGGCAGACTCCGCCTGCACCTGGATCTGGCCGACCGCCTGGAGATCGGTGCCCTCCGGCTCGACGAGGAGCGTGTAGAGACCGGGGGCATCGAGCTCCAGCCTCGTCACCCAGACCGAGCTCGTGTCCAGCTCGTCCACGGAGACGCCGACCGGGAGATCCTCGGCCGTCGTCTCGAGCGTCGGCGTCGCGCTCAGGTCGCCGGCGGCGACGACGACCCGGGCGCGGGGAGCGTCGACGACCTCGCCGTTCGACCGGATGATCAGGAAGCTGACGCGGTTCGAGCCGACGGCGAAGTCGACG
>JBBILK010000486.1:0-2588 GCA_037444965.1 Actinomycetota bacterium
TGGGAGACGGCGCCGTGGCCGCGAGGGCCTTCTTCGACTCGCCGGTCGGGCGGGCCGAGGCGCTGCTCTTCGTCGTGCGCGTCGGGCCGCTGCACGTGAACGTCTTCCTGGTCGGGGAGCCGGGCAAGGTCGAGCTCGAGGACGGCGCCAGGGTGACCGCGAAGGCGACCGAGCGCGTGCAGGCGGCCGTGGCGGCGACGGAGCCCGAGGCCTAGCGCGACCAGACCGTCTCGCCTGCGACGATCGTCTCGCGGGGCGAGAAGTCGGCCTCGAGGACGGCGAGGTCGGCCCGGTAGCCGGGTACGAGGCGGCCGCGGTCGGCGAGGCCGAGGACTCCCGCGGGCGTCAGGCTCGCCATCGCGGCAGCCTCGGCGAGGCCGAAGCGTGCGGCCATCCGCGCGACGAGGGCGGCGCCGCAACGGTCGCCGCCGAAGAGCCTCCCCGTCTGCGGGTCCTCGCGCGGCGGCGCGACCATGTCGCTCGTGAGCGCGATCCGCATCGGCCCGGCGACGCGGAACGTCACCTCCTCGGTCGCGGGATGGAGGTGGCGCCCGTCGGCGATCAGCCCGAGCGTGACGCGCTCGTCTGCGAGCAGCGTCCCGATCGCCGCCGGCTCACGGGCGCGGAAGCCGCTCATCGCGTTCCAGAGGTGCGTCGCGAAGGACGCGCCCCGGTCGATCGCGGCGCGGGTCGTGTAATGGTTCGTCCTCGTGTGGCCGATCGCGGCCACGACCCCCGCCGCCACGATCCGGTCGATCGCGTCGAAGCCGCCCTCCACCTCCGGGGCGAGCGTGAGCATGCGGACCCGTCCCGTCGCGAGCCAGCCGTCAAGCTCGGCGAGGTCGGCCGGGCGGATGTGCTCGACCGCCTGGGCTCCCGCCTTCTCCGGGTTCAGGTAGGGCCCCTCGACGTGGGCGCCGAGGCACGCCGGGTCGTCGGGAAGCGCCTCGAGGAAGCGCTCGACGACCCCGCGCGCGGAGGTGCCGACGGTGGCGAGGTAGCCGGTCACGCCCTGCTCGCGGCAGCGGGCGTAGTCGTAGATCTGCAGGTCGACGAAGCCCGGGAGGACGAGCGGCGCCTCGACCTCGCCGGCGACGGGCTCGACGGCTGCGATCGCGCTGCCCTCGATCCGCAGCACGCCGGGGCGCGGGCCGTCGATCGGGTCGACCAGGAGTCCGTGGAGCTCGCGCGTCACGCGAGCGATGCTACGTCGAACGACTCGCTGAAGGGATCGAGGAAGCGCACGCCCTCGAGCACCCGGCCGTCGGAGAAGTCTTCGCTGAGAATCGTCGGGATGCCGCCCAGCATCGCCGTCGCCCAGATCAGCGAGTCCCAGTAGCCGAGCCGGTGCAGGCGAGCGCACCGCACAGCCTCCCTCACCGTCACCTCGGTGAGCTCGAGCACGGGCCAGGAGCGTGCGTAGTTCAGGACCCTCTCCTCGGCCTCCGCGACCGACAGCGGCGTCGGGATCCTCCGGGTCACGGCGTTGAAGAACTCTCCCAGCACCTGAACGCTGAGGACTCCGAGTCGCTTCGCGCGAAGCTGCTCGAGAGTCAGGCGCGAGCGCTCTCGCTTCGTTCCATCAGACCTGTCGTACGAGTAGACGAGGACGTTGGTGTCAACGAGAAAAGCGGCCGAGCCGATCCTCATACAGCTCCTCGCGGGTCCATGTTCGCTCGCGCCCGAGCGGCTTGAGAAGGCCACGCTTGCGCATGAATGCGAGCTCGCGCTGCCAGGCGATGTCGTCGAGGTAGGTCGTAACGGGCACTCGGGCGAGCTGACCGATTCCCCAACGGATCAGCTCCGACTCCGTGACGCCGAGCTCGGCCGCCCGGCGCTTGAGCAGGTCGTCCTGCTCGGGCTCGATGTAGACCTGCTTACGGACCATTCTGGGCATACATCGTAATATACATCGCACAGCCTGCCAACGTCCGAAACGGACACGAGCACGAGGGGGAGTCGATGGCGTTGCGCGGTCTCGAAGGCAAGGTCGTGATCGTGACCGGCGGCGGCTCGGGCATCGGCAGGGCGACCGTGGCGCGCCTGCTCGACGAGGGAGCGAGCGTGGCGCTCGTCGACAGCGACGCGGCGGCGGTCGAGCGGGCCGTCGCCGAGCTCGGCGGCGAGCGGCTGCTCGGCGCCGTCGCGGACGTGTCGACGGAGGACGGGACCGACCGGTACGTCGCCGCCGCCGTCGACCGCTTCGGGCGCGTGGACGGGCTGCACGCGAATGCCGGGATCGAGGGGCCGGCAGGTCCGCTCGCGGACGTCGATCCGGCCGACTTCGACCGGCTGGTCGCCGTGAACCTGCGCGGCGTCTTCCTCGCCATCCGGCGGGCGCTGCGCACGTTCACGGAGCAGGGCGGGGGAGGGGCAATCGTCGTCACGTCCTCGGCGCTCGGGCTGCGGGGCCGTCCCGGCCTCGGCCCGTACGCCGCCGCGAAGGCGGCCGTCATCTCGCTCGTGAAGACGGCCGCGATGGAGGCCGGCCCGTCCGGCGTGCGGGTGAACGCGGTGTGTCCCGGCCCGGTCACCACGCCGATGATCGAGCGGCTCGAGGAGACGTTCGCGCCCGAGGACCGGCAGCA
>JBBILK010000487.1:0-2581 GCA_037444965.1 Actinomycetota bacterium
GAGCTGCGTGCGCTGACCCTTCAGCGAGCGGCTCGCGTACTCGGCGTCGCAGGCGATCCCCGCCGCGCGCAGCTTCGCCATCTCCGCGAGCGCGCGCGTCCGGTCCGCATCCTCGCCGAAGAGGAAGAAGACGTCGATCGCCGGCGGCTGCACGCTCACGCCGGCCTCCGCGAGCGCGAGCGCGAGCCGCTCGAGCCCGGCCCCGAAGCCGACGCCGGGCGTCGGCCGGCCGCCGATCTCCTCGACGAGGCCGTCGTAGCGGCCGCCGCCCGAGATCGTGCTCTGGGCGCCGAGCGCCGGCCCGACGAACTCCCACGTGGTGCGCGTGTAGTAGTCGAGCCCGCGCACGAGCGTCGGCACGAGCTCGTAGCGGACGCCGTAGGCGTCGAGCAGGGCGCGGACGGCCGCGAAGTGCTCGCGGCACGACTCGCACAGGCTGCCCCCGATCGTCGGTGCCTGCGCGAGAGCGTCGCGCACCGGCTCGGGTTTCGCCTCGAAGTTGTCGAACACCCGCAGCGGGCTCGTCTGCGCCTTCCGGCGCGTGTCCTCGTCGAGCGCACGATCGTGCTCGTGCAGCCACGCGAGCAGGCGCTCGAGGTAGGCGGGCCGGCAGGCCTCGTCGCCGATCGAGTTCAGCTCGAGGCGGTAGTCGGTGACGCCGAGCCTCGCGAGCAGCGTGTCGTAGAGCTGGATCAGCTCCGCGTCGAGCGCCGGGTCGGCCGAGCCGATCGCCTCGACCGAGATCTGCCAGTGCTCGCGGAAGCGTCCCTTCTGCGGCGCCGAGTAGCGGTACATCGAGGCGACCGTGTACAGCTTCTGCGGCTGCGGCTCCCGGTGCAGGCCGTGCTCCAGGTAGGCGCGGCAGATCGGCGCCGTCGCCTCCGGGCGCAGCGTCAGCGAGCGGCCGGCCCGGTCGGTGAACGTGTACATCTCCTTCTGCACGAGGTCGGAGCCGGCGCCGGACGTCCGCGTGAACAGCTCCGTGTCCTCGAACACGGGCGTCTGGATCCGGCGGTAGCCGTAGAGCGCGCAGAGCCGTTCTGCCTCGCCGACGATTCGCGTCCAGAGCGGCTGGTCGGCGGGCAGGATGTCGTGGGTGCCGCGCGGCGCCTCGATCTTCACGACCGCGTCACGATCGGGTCTCCCGCAGCTCGGCGAGAAACGGGTTCGACGCCAGCTCCTGCCCGAGCGTGGTCGCGGGCCCGTGCCCCGGGTAGACCACGGTTTCGAGCGGGAGGCGGTCGTAGAGCGCGCCGAGCGACGCCTGCAGCGTCTCCCAGTCGGCGTCGGCGAAGTCGGTGCGGCCGACCGAGCCGGCGAAGAGGACGTCGCCCGAGAAGAGGGCACCGTCGGCCGCGAAGGCGAGGTGGCCGGGGGAGTGCCCCGGCACCGCGATCGTCTCGAACGTGATCCCGGCCAGCTCGAGCGTCTCTCCGCCCTGGAGCAGCACCTCGGGCACGTACGAGCGGACGTAGACGCCGGGCGGCGTGAAGTCCGAGACCCGCTCGAGCCGGTCTCGCTCCGCTTCGGCCATGTGCACGGGGGCGCCGGTGCCCTCGGCGAGGTCGGCGACGGCGCCGAGGTGATCCCAGTGGCCGTGCGTGATCAGGATCGCCACGCAGCGTGCGCCACGCCCGGCGAGCTCGAGCCGGATCCCGGGAGCATCGCCGCTCGGGTCGACGACGACCGCCTCGGCGCTGCCCGGGGCGCGGACGAGGTAGCAGTTCGTCTCGATCGGACCAAGCGGGAGCTGCACGACGTCGAGGCTCATCGAGGGAGGAGTCTAGTCGGGTCGAGGCGCCGGCCGCCCCGCGTCCGGCCGTGCCAGCGGGTCAGGCTCAGCGGCCGTCGCGCTGGCGTTGCTTCTTCAGCATCGTCTTGTAGAGGAACGAGTCGACGAGGTAGCTGAAGGGGATGAAGATCGCGAGCAGGATGAGGACGTTCAGGATCTTCGCGCCCATCGAGAGGCTGCCGCCGGTGATGAAGATGAACGCGGCCAGGATCGGCCCGAAGATGGCGCCGCGCTTCAGCACCCGGTTCCACGACGGCGGCTGCACGACGCGGCCGCGCCGGTCGACGACCTGGGGCGGGGCCTTCTTCGCCTGGACCTTCGTGGCGGCCCGGGGCGACTCGACGACCTCCTCGCCCTCCTCCGTCTCGACGACGTACTCGTACTCGTGCCGCTGGAGCTTCTCCCGGCGGCGGCGCTGCTTCTTCGTTGCCATCGACGCTATGGTAGCCGCGGTCGGGTCAGTCGACCGAGAGGCCGACCGCGAGGGCGACGATCACGACGACGATCCCGCCGATCACGAAGAACGGCCAGGGGTTGAGCTTCAGCTCGCTCGTGCTCGGCGCCTGCTCGAAGGTGAGGCCGCCGTCCGAGCGTCGCCGGACGCCGGCCGACTGCTTCCCGCCGACGAGCGCGAGCCCGATGCCGAGCCCGAGCAGGGCTCCGCCGGCGATCGCGAGCGGCCCCCACCAGCTCACGGTCGCGACTCCCGTTCTTGCTCGGTCGTTCGCACGCGCGCATTATCGCCGCCACGCGACCCGGCCGTCCCGGATCACGAGCGCCACGTGGTCG
>JBBILK010000488.1:0-2577 GCA_037444965.1 Actinomycetota bacterium
CGAGGAGGGCGAGGTTTCCACCGAGGATCGCCCCGGCGATCGTGGTCAGGAGAGCGAGCAGCCCGTCGCTGACGTGGAACCCCAGCCAGGCGCCGGCGAGAGCGCCCGCGACGGCGGCCGCGAGTCCGGCACGCTTGCTCCGGGCCGACCAGTCGCGGCGCACCCAGGCCCAGTAGAGGCCGAGGCCGATCGGCCCGCCGGCGGACACCACGGCCAGCGGCTCGCTGTCGAGCGGCACGCCGGGCATCGCCGGGAGCACGACCAGGACGCCGAGGAACCAGCCGCCGAGGCCGAGCACGATCGCGTAGACCGACCGCAGCAGCGCGCTCGCCCTGGGCCCGATGCGCCCTGCCCAGTGCACCCGGAACGCGATCCAGAGCAGCGAGAGCACCGCGAGCAGCGCGACGGCGACCAGCGCACCGGCAACGGCCTTTCCGAGCGTCGGGTGCGTGACCGGGGGCGTGAGGTCGACGCTCTGAGGCCGGTAGAGCGAGTCGTCGACCCGGCCGCTGGCGAAGAACGTGCCGATCAGCAGGGTGCCGGCCTCCGGCTGCTCCGTCCAGAAGCTCGTCGTGTGTCCGAACCCGGGCAGCACGACCTGGTGGCCGTTCGGCAGAGAGGGGAGGAGCTCCTTCGCCGCGACCTGGGGCGGCGTCGCGAAGTCGAGCTCCCCGCCGATCAGGAGCGTCTCCACATCCGACGTCCGCACGCGGCTGTACTCGTCCTCGTCCGGTGCGGCCGGCCACGCATCCACCAGCTTGCCGTCGCCCCAGATGAAGTCGGTGGCCGGATGATGCTCGCCGGACGAGAAGTAGCGCTCCGCGGCGCTGGCATCGGCCCGCCCGACTGCGGCCATCTCGCCCCAGACGAACGACTGCGGGAGGGCGACCTTCGCGAGCAGGGACTGGAGCCAGAACCCGCTCGCATCGCCGCTTGCCGCCGAGAGCCACGAGCTCAGCGTCATCGGACCGGTGAGCGGGGCTGCTTCAGACGTCGTCTCCATCATCCCGTAGAAGGACGCGATCCGCACGTTGCCCTGCCCGATCGGCAGGAAGAACCAGCGCTCGGGGATCTCCGTGTCCCGCAGCGTTGCCGTGAGGTCGTCGGTGCGCTGACTGCAGCTCCCGTTGCCCGCGCAGAGCTCTGCGTAGCGGCCGATCTGCTCGTTCGTCGTCTTCGTATCCCACAGGAAGTGGCCGGGCGGGTTCGCGCCGATCATCACCGAGCGGTGGATGCTCCTCGGGTAGCGCCAGGAGTAGATCATCGCCGTGCGCGTGCCGACGCTCTCGCTGAGGAGGTCGATGCGGTCGTAGCCGAGCGCGACGCGCGCCGCCTCCAGATCGTCGACCCGCTGGGTCAGGCTGTACCCCGCGAGGTCGACGCCGTCGCCCGCGAGCCGATCGGCGCAGGCGCGAAACCCGTCGGCGTAAGGACGCCTCGCCGAGGAAGTCGGTGGAGCGCTTGAGCGCCGACTCGACCTCCGGGCAGTCGAGCCGGACGGAGCCGTCCACGCCCCGGTAGCCGACGAGGACGACGTCGTGGTCGCCTGCGAAGCGACTCGCCCTGGCGAAGTCCATGTTCGTGATGCCGGGACCCCCTTCGAGGCGGAAGATCGGCTCGGACGGATGCTCCGACCTGGCGCGAATGCGCGTCACCGGCAGCGCGATCAGCCGCGACTGCGGGTCGGCCCGGTTCTCGGACACGACGAGCGTGCCGCAGTCGGCGGCGTAGCTCCCGTCCTCGGTCCCGTACTCGCAGTCCTCGAGGACGAGATCGCCGGCTTTCGCCCCTTCGGGCACGGAGACCGAGCCCGAGTCGGGTCCGAACCGGACGTAGCCGAGACCGAGCACCCCCAGCCCGATCAGCACGAGAGCGACGACCCGTGCGGGCGTGACAACGGGCTTCCGCTCGGCGACGCGCACGGGCCTCGGCTCGACGTCGAGCGTGCGCTCGGGCGCGGGCGTTGGCTCGGGCTCGTGCGACTCGAGCCGGGGCAGCCACTGGAGCCACCTGGGCAGGTACCAGTTCCAGTCGCCCAGGAGCTTCATCGGCGCGGGCAGCAGCACCGCGCGGACGATGGTCGCGTCGATCAGGATCGCCGCCGCGAGCCCGATTCCGAACTGCTTGAAGAACGGCATCGAGAGCGTCGCGAAGACCGCGAACACGCACACCATCACGAGCGCGGCGCTCGTGACGACGCCGGCGGTGGACTTGATCCCGCGGGCGACCGCGTCGTCCATCGTTGCGCCGCGATCGAAGGCCTCCCGGATCCGGCTGATGATGAAGACGTGGTAGTCCATCGAGAGGCCGAACAGGACGGCAAACAGGAAGATGGGCACGACCACCTCGATTCCGTCCGCGGAGCTGGCACCGAGCAGGCTCCTGCCGACGCCGTGCTGGAAGACGAGCACGAGCACCCCGTAGGCGGCGGCCACCGACAGCAGGTTGAGCAGGATCGCCTTGAGCGCGATCACGATCGAGCGGAACGCGACCAGCATCAGACCGAACGCGAACAGGAGGACGAAGGCGACGACCGGGATCAGGTCCGACCGCAGCTCGTCGGCCTGGTCCCTCCAC
>JBBILK010000489.1:0-2570 GCA_037444965.1 Actinomycetota bacterium
GCGCCGGGCATCGCCGCGGCCCACGACGGCCGTGCCTGGCTCGACGCGTGGGCGTTCGACGAGTGGTCGCTCGGCTCGTACTCGGCCATGCTGCCCGGCCAGGTGACGACGCTCACGGGCGTGGCCGGGCGTCCGGAGGGAGGCCTGCTCTTCGCCGGTGAGCACACTGCCGACGGGTCAAGCGGGTTCCTCGAGGGCGCGGTCGCGAGCGGCGAGCGCGCAGCTCGGGGCCTCCTGAGCGAATCTGATCATTGAGCCGGCTTCCGTAGCTGCTCTAACCTCATCGGATGAGCGCCTACGACCTGTACCTCGTCTGCCACCTCGGGGCCGCGATTCTCTGGATCGGGGCGGGGTTCGCGATGGTCGTGCTCGGCGTCCGGATCGGTCTCGCGAACGACCCGGCGCGCAGGATCGCGTACGCCCACGACTCGGAGTGGCTCGGTCTCCGCGTCTTCTTCCCGTGCAACCTGCTCGTGCTCGCATTCGGATTCGCGCTCGTGCACGAAGCCGGGTGGGGCTACGACCACCTCTGGATCCAGCTCGGCCTGGGCGGCCTCCTGGTGAGCTTCCTGACGGGAGGTCTCGTGTTCGGGCCTGGCTGGACGCAGGTGGGAAAGCTCGCCGCCGCCGAGGGCGCCGGCTCGCCCGTCGTCGCGGCGCGCATGCGGCGCCTCCAGCTGGTCGGCTTCCTCGACCTCGGCCTGCTGCTCGGGATCGTCTTCGTGATGACCGTCAAGCCGACCGCCGGCGACTGGGGTGCGCTCGCGGTCGCGGCTGCGATCCCGGCAGCGGTCGGCGCGTTCGGCGTCGCCTGCTCGCGGGCGGCGACGCGGCAGCACGCGGAGACGCTCCTCGCGCCGGCGGAATCACCCGCCGAGTAGCGGAGCCGGGGCTCTTCTCGCCGTCAGCTCCCAGACCTCGATCTCTCCCTTTCCCTTCACCGGCACCTCTCCGACCGGCGTGAGCAGGAACTCGTTCTCCAGGAGGTCGCGGGTGGTCTGCGTCACCTGGATCGTTCCCGGACGCCCGTGGGACTCCATCCTGCTCGCCGTGTTGACGGTGTCGCCCCAGAGGTCGTAGATGAACTTCCGCTGTCCGATGATGCCCGCGGTCACCGGTCCGGACGCGATCCCGATCCGGAGGTCGAGCTCGGATCCAGCCTGGCCATCATGTCCAGAGCCAGGTCGGCGAGGAGCGCCGCGTGGTCGCACTGCGGAGCCGGGACTCCGGCGGCGGCCATGTAGCAGTCGCCGATCGTCTTGATCTTCTCGGCTCCGTGCCTGCTCGCCAGCACGTCGAAGTGCGAGAAGAGCTCGTTCAGCATCTCGACCACGGCGGCGGGTGCCTGGCGCTCGGCGAGCGGGGTGAAGTCGACGACGTCGGCGAAGAGAACGCTCGCGTCGCCGAACTCCTCGGCGATCGCCTGCCCGTCGTCCTTCAGCCTGGCCGCGATCCGCTCCGGGAGGATGTTGAGCAGCAGGCGAGCAGCAAGCCCATCACGTAGAACGGGAACCCCGTCTCTTCCTCGCGAGCGACGCCGAGCATGGCGACGATGCCGAGCCCGGCCGCCAGCACGGCCGTGAAGACGAGCACCTGGGTCTGCCGGGCCAGCGACGGGACGTAGGTCAGCGCGAGGACGAGGATGAGGACCGGGCAGACGATCGCGAAGCGGATCACCCAGAGCTCGGGCTTCGAGAGAGGCATCACCTCCACGTCGAGGATCGCGAACAGCGCGTAGAGCGCGATCGCGAGGGCGAGCGAGAGGCGCGTCGTCGTGATCGTGCCGGCACGGTAGGCGTCCTGGAACCGGGTCTCCGTCTCGTCCGGAAACCGGAGCTGAAGCCTCAGTGCGAGCCGGTGCACCGTCGTCAGGAAAGCCGCCTCCTCGCCCAGTCGGCGCCGAGCTGCTCGAGCCCCACCTCGCCGAGGGTCTGCTCCGCCAGCGGGAAGAGCACCTGCTCCTCCTTCGCGAAGTGGTCGCGTGCCAGGGCGGCCAGCCGGGTCGCGGTCGTCCGCGCCTCGACGGGCTCCTCGCTCTCGCGCAGGCGCGCGAGCACGGCCTCGATCTCGTCGTGCTCGAGGCGCATCACGGAGAGCGGACCCGCGCCGGTCCCGAGGTGCTGCTCGAGCGGCTCGAAGAGGAGCTCGTCCTCGAGGTGGGCGTGGCTCTCGAGCGCAGCGGCCAGGACGCGGGCCTGGCCGCGCGCCTCGCCGGCGGTCGCGAAGTCGCCGCGGGCGAGCTCGTCGAGGAGCGGGTAGATGACCGCGTGCTCGCCGAGCAGGGCGTCGGTGATCTTCATCACATCACCAACCCGCCGCCGACGGAGAGCGTCTCGCCGGTGGTGAACGACGCCCGCTCCGAGGCGAGGAAGAGCACCGCTTCCGCGACCTCCTCGGGCCGGGCGAGCCGACGGAGCGGCGTCGCCCTGACGATCGCGTCGATCAGCTTCTCGTTGCCGTCGGCGATCATCCCCTTAAGGAGCGGCGTGTCCGTCAGCCCGGGCAGGACGCAGTTCACGCGGATGCCGTCGCGGGCGACCTCCCGGGCGATCGCCTTCGTGAACGCGATC
>JBBILK010000490.1:0-2567 GCA_037444965.1 Actinomycetota bacterium
GAGCCCGACGGCTCCTGGTGGGGGCGCTGGGGCGTGAACTACATCTACGGCATCGGGGCGGCGCTGCCAGCGCTCCAGGCGGCTGGGATCCCGTCGGAACACCCGGCCGTGCGAGCCGCAGTGGCCTGGCTCGAGGCGCACCAGAGCGAGGACGGGGGCTTCGGGGAGGACTGCCGTTCCTACAACCTGGGCGCCGAGGGCGTCACGTGGCGGGGCCGCGGCGTGTCGACTCCGTCGCAGACCGCGTGGGCGCTGCTCGGGCTCGTCGCCGCCGGCGAGGCCCGCTCCGAGGTCGCCGCACGGGCCGCCGCCTGGCTCTGCACGCACCAGCGAGCCGACGGCGACTGGGACGAGGAGCACTTCACGGGCACCGGCTTCCCGCGCGACTTCATGATCCGCTACCACCTGTACCGCATCGTCTGGCCGTTGATGGCGCTCGGCAGGTATCGCGAGGCTTCCCGGTGAAGGCGTACGTCACGGGCGCAACCGGGTTCGTCGGCTCGCACGTCGTCCGCGAGCTCCGCGAGCGGGGTGCCGAGGTGCGGGCCGATCGGGTCGACCTCCTGGACGCCGAGGGGCTCGCCAGAGCCGTCGCCGGCTGCGACGCCGTCTTCCACGTCGCGGCCCTCTACAGCTACGACGCCGATCCGGAGATGATCGAGCGGGTCAACGTCGAAGGAACGCGGAACGTGATCGAGGCCTGCATCCAAGGCGGCGTGACGAGGCTCGTGCACACGAGCACGGCCGGGACGTGCGGCCCGGTGGCAGGGCGGGAGGCGACCGAGGCCGACGCACCGCCTGCGTGGGAGCTCGCCGTCCCGTACAAGCGCACGAAGCTCGCCGCCGAGCGGCTCGTGCTCGACGCGACCGCGGACGGTCTCGACGCGGTGGTCGTCAACCCGACGGCGCCCGTCGGCGAAGGCGACGTGAAGCCCACCCCGACGGGTCGAATGGTCGCCGGCGTCGCGACCGGCCGGATCCGCGGGTACGTCGCGACCACCGGCCTCAACGTCGTCGACGTGCGGGACGTCGCCCGGGGTCACCTCCTCGCGCACGACCGGGGCAGGCGGGGCGAACGGTACCTGCTCGGCGGCGTCAACCTGCCGCTCGCCGACCTCTTCGCCGCCATCGCCGACCTCGCGGGACGGCCGCGGCCGAAGCTCCGCGTCCCCTACGGGGCGGCGGTCGTCGCGGCCCGGCTCGGGCTTGCCAACCCGGACGAGGTGCGCCTCGCCCGGTTGCCCATGTACTTTTCCTCGGAGAAGGCTCAGAATACGCTCGGGTACAGGCCGGGGCCGGTCACGCCCGCGCTGGCGCGGGCGGTCCGGGAAATGCTCGGAGTCGACGCGAAGGGAGAAGCATGAAGTTTCCGCTGCGCAGCACCGTTCAGATCGGTCGCTACGTCGCGTCCCAGAAGGGGGTCGAGCGGTATCCGCTCGTGCTCATGCTCGAGCCCACCCTCGGTTGCAATATCGCCTGCATCGGCTGCGGCAAGATCCGCGAGTACGAGTCGAACAAGGCGCGTCTCACGGTCGAGGAGTGCCTCGACTCCGGCCTGCAGTGCCCTGCCCCGGTCGTCTCCATCTGCGGCGGCGAGCCGCTCATCTACAAGGGGATCGAGGAGGTCGTCGCCGGCTTCCTCGAGATGAAGAAGAACATCCAGCTCTGCACGAACGCGCTCCGGCTCGAGGCGATGCTCGACCGGTTCAAGCCCAATCCGCGGCTGACCTGGGTCGTCCACCTCGACGGCATGCGGGAGATCCACGACTACATCTGCGACTACCCCGGCCTCTGGGAGATCGCGATCAGCGCGATCAAGGCGGCGCGCGCCCGCGGCTTCCGGGTGACCACGAACACGACCGTCTTCAAGGAGACCGAGGTCGACGACGTGATCGAGATGATGCGCTACCTGACCGAGGAGGTCGGGACGGACGGGATGCTCGTCGCGCCGGGATACCAGTACTCCCAGATCGACCCGAACCTGACGATGACCCGTGCGGAGCACGAGGAGATGTTCCGCCGGATCCGCGATGCGGCCGGCAAGCGCGGCTACCGCTGGCTCGCGAGCCCGATCTACCAGGACTTCCTGACCGGCGAGCGCATGCTCGGCTGCACGCCCTGGGGCTCGATCACGCGCAACCCGTACGGCTGGAAGGGGCCCTGCTACCTGCTCACGGACGCGATCTTCCCCACCTACGAGGCGCTCATGGACGGGATGGAGTGGGAGCGCTACGGGCCCGGCAACGATCCGCGCTGCGAGCACTGCGGCATCCACTGCGGCTTCGAGCCCTCCGCCACGCTCGCCACGACCGAGAGCGTCAAGGAGACGGTGCGGAGCCTCGCGTGGACGCTTCGCTAGGCACCGAGCCGCTGACGCTGGCCTGCGCGCTCGAGGTCGAGGAGCGAGCCGCGCGCCGGGGTGGGGCGCGCGCCGCGCGGGTCGGCGTGGGCGCGTCGCTCGGCGTTCCCGAGGGGCCGATCGCGGGGTTCGGGCTGGCGGGCGCTCTCGTCCCCGGCCTTCCCGCGGGCACCCTCGTCTCGGCGACTCGGATCGTCGCCGCCGAAGG
>JBBILK010000491.1:0-2563 GCA_037444965.1 Actinomycetota bacterium
CTCGTCGCACCGCCCCGGCGCGCGGCACAGCCGCAGCTGGTGGCGGCCGCGATGGCGAGGCTCGCGGACGACGAGGCCTACCGCATCGCGGCCGCCGAGGCGGCCGCCGCCGAGGCACGGGAGCAGAGCCAGAGCGCGCTCGCTGCCGAGCTCGAGGGGCTCTACCGCGCGGTGCTCGCCCGCAGGCGGGTGCGACCGGAGCGAGATCCCCTGTCCGACCGCCCGTGGATCCTCGCCGACCTGCACATGCACACAGACGCGTCCCACGACTGCTCGGTGCGTGCCGCCGACCTGGTCGACTACGCCGAGGCGATCGGGCTCGGGGCGATCGCGGTCACCGACCACAACGTCTTCGACGGAGCTCTCGAGGCGGTCGAGCTCGCACGTGGGCGCCGCCTGGTCGTGATCCCGGGCGAGGAGGTGAAGACGGACGGCCAGGGGGAGGTGATCGGGCTCTTCCTGCGAGAGCAGATCCCGCGCGGCCTGACGATGGCCGACACGATCGCGGCGATCCGCGAGCAGGAGGGGCTCGTGTACCTGCCGCACCCGTTCGACCGGCTGCACAGCATCCCGGACGCGCCGACGCTGCACCGCCACCTCGCCGAGATCGACGTGTTCGAGGCGTACAACGCCCGGCTGCTCTTCGAGGCCTACAACGACGAGGCGCTCCGCTTCGCTCGGAAGTACAACCTGCTCGTGGGCGCGGGCTCGGACGCGCACGTCCTCCAGGGAGTCGGCACCGGCTGCGTCCGCATGCGGGCCTTCGAGAACCCCGAGGAGTTCCTCCTCAGCCTGCGCTCGGCCGAGATCGTTAGGCGCCCGAAGTCCCTCCTCCACCTGCAGGGCCTCAAGTGGATGGCGCAGGCTCGCGAGAAGCGGGCGCGCGCGGCCGCCGCACGGTAGGAAGAGGGGCTCCAGGGCCGAACTCCATCCGCAGCGCGTGCCTGTGGCGACCGACGACATCTCCGACCGGTACCTGAGAAAGGCGATCACCGAGATCAACGAGCTCGGGGCCGAGCTGGCGCGGGCCGCGGGCTCCGATCGCGCGCCCGTTCTCGGCTCGGGTCACCCGCTCGCGGACGTCTTCCTGCTCAAGTACGGCCCGCAGGCGGCGGAGCTGCACGAGGGCGTCGCCTTCTTCGGCCGCGCCGGGCAGGCGATCCTGAAGTCGCTCCAGCGGCTCGGCGTCGATCCGACGGCGATCTACGGGACGAACTGCGTCAAGTACGTCGACCAGCCGGAAGAGGAGGCCGCCGCCTTCCTCACGCGGGAGCTCCACGTCGTGCAACCGAAGCTCGTCGTGGTCATGGGCGAAGATGCACGGCAGTGTCTGAACACGATTCGCTTCCCGCTCTCGAGCGAGGTCGAGGACCGGCCCGGGGAGATCAGGCCGTTCACGCCGACGATCCAGGTGCTCGTGACACCGGACATCGACGCCTCGCTGGACGAGCAGACGGCCAAGCGGGCGTTCTGGGAGGCCTTTCGGGCGCTCGGCCCATGGTGGTCCGAGCTGCCGCCCTACTAGCGCTCCTCGTCGACCTCGCCGTCTACTACGCGGTCGCCGAGAGCCTGCCCGACATTCCGCTCTGGTGGGACGTCGCCGTTCTCTCCCTGCTCGTCATGCCGGCGGTGCTGGCGTTGCCGTGGCTCGCGCTCCCCGCGCGTGACGCCCCGCTGCTCCCGCTCGCCGTCCTCGGCCTCGCAGCGGCGGCGGTGCTGCTCGAGCTCGGAGAGCTCGGAATCGCCGCGAACTTCGTCAAGCTCGCGGCCCTGACCGGCGCCGGCTGGTTCTTCCTCCGCTTCTTCGAGCACGTGAGCTGGGTCATCCTCGTCGCCCTCGTGATCGTGCCGGTCGACGTCTACTCGGTCGCGAAGGGGCCGACCAGGACGATCCTCGAGGAGAAGCCGGAGCTGTTCGACTGGCTCAGCGTCTCGTTCCCGATCCCGGGCGAGAGCAACGCTGCGCAGCTCGGGCTCCCCGACGTGCTCTTCTTCGCCCTCTTCCTCGGAGCCGCCGACCGCTTCGGCCTTCGCACCGGTCGGACCTGGATCTCGTGCACTGCCGGGCTCGTGCTCACCCTGCCGCTGGCGGTGGCGTTCGACCTGTCCGGGCTGCCGGCGCTGCCGTTCCTCTCCGCCGGCTTCGTGCTCGCGAACGCGGACCTGCTCTGGCGCAGCGTCAGGCGTCGCTCGCCAGCGTGAACAGCGCCACCGTCTCGACGTGCGGCGTGTGGGGGAACATGTCCACCGGCCGTGCCCGCTCGAGCCGGTAGCCGAACGCCGAGACGAGCTCCTTCGCGTTCCCGGCCAGCGTGGTCGGGTTGCACGAGACGTAGACCAGGCGCGGCGCCCCCAGGCTGCCGATCGCCCGCAGCGCCTTGCCCGCGAGCCCGGCGCGCGGCGGGTCGACGACGACGACGTCCGGCGGGCCCGCCCGCGACCGGAGCTCGTCGAGGTCGCCGGCGACCTCCCCGGCGAAGAACGCGGCGTTCGGGAGGCGGTTCAGCTCGGCGTTCTCGATCGCGCAGGCGACCGCCTCCTCCGAGACCTCCACCCCCCACAC
>JBBILK010000492.1:0-2544 GCA_037444965.1 Actinomycetota bacterium
CCGCGATCAACCCGATGATCAAGATCGCGAACATCGTCGCGATCCTGATCATCCCCATCGTCGTCGCGATCCACGGGTAGGAGAAGGAGATGGCTCGAGCGAAGGTCGGAGACACGATCGTTCTCGTCGCGAAGACGAAGCGGCTCGCGCCGCGCGAGCGGACGGGCGTGATCGAGGAGATCCTCGACGCCGCCCAGCCGCGCTTCCTCGTGCGCTGGGACGACCGGCGGACGACGGTCGTCGCGCCGATCGCCGGCTCGTACCGGGTCGAGAAGCCGGGACGGCGAACGAAGAAAGCCGAGCAGGCGTCGGACTACAAGCCGGTGACGCCAACCCGGCAGAAGCTCCGCAGCGCCCCGAAGCGCACGAAGATCAAGAAGGGCTAGCGACTCCTAGCGAGCGGCTGCGGCGATTCCCGCGCTGCGGCCGCCTCGGCGGTCTCGACGAACGCGCGGGCGGCCGGCGACCGGTACCGGTCGCGGTGCCAGACGACCGCGATCAGCCGCGGCGGTACCTTCGCGTCGAGCTCGAGGCTGACGACGTTCTCGTCGCTTGCGTCGAGCGCGAGCCGCGGGACGAGCGCGGCGCCCACGCCGGCGCCGACGAGCCCCTGGACGGTGCCGTTGTCGTTCGAGCGGAACACGAACCGTGGCTCGATTCCGCGGGCGTAGAGGTGGCTCTCGACCTGGGCCGTGCTGCGGCAGCTGCGGTAGCCGATCAGCGCCAGCGTGGCGATCTCCTCGGGCGTCACGGGCGTCCGCCGGGCCGCGAGCGGCGACTCCCTCGGCACGACGAGCACCCAGGGGTCTCGAAGCAGCTCGACGGCCTCGAGCGGCCCTTCGGGCAGCGGCAGGACGGAGAAGGCGAGGTCGAGCTCGCCCTGCTCGACGAGCGAGAGCAGCTCCTCGTCCGAGTTCGACTCGGCGAGCGCGATCGCGACGAGCGGCCAGGTTGCGGCGAACCGGCGCATCACGTCGGGGAGGATCCGCGCGCCGACGCTCTGGAACGTGCCGACGCGGAGCGAGCCGGCACCGCCCTCCGAGAGAGCGGCGAGGTCGGCCTGCGCGGCCCTGAGCCGCGCCACGATCGCCTCGGCATGCCGCAGCAGGAGCTCGCCTGCCTCCGTGGGGGACACCGCCCGGGGGCCGCCGGGACGCTCGAGGAGCCGCTCGCCGACGATCCGCTCGAGCGTCGCGATCTGCTGGCTGACCGCCGACTGCGTGTAGCCCAGGCGACGGGCTGCGCGGCCGAAGGACCCCTCCTCGACGACGGCCTGCAACGCCGCCAGGTGGCGGATCTCGACGCCGAGCCAGCGATCAGGTTCCATGATCGAAACAAGAAGAAGATCGAGTTGCCCTTATAGACTAGCGGCTGGCACCCTGACTGCATGACGGCTTTCGTTCTCCTCGCCTTCTTGCTCGCGATCGGTCCGCTCGCGCTGAAGTACGGCGCCGACTCGAGGCGCCCGAGCGACCGCGGCTGGATCGGGTCGCACCGCCCTCGCTGAGGGCGCGGGCTCCCAGGTCGCCCCGCCGGTTCACGCTCCGGCTGCGCCGATCCCCCACGAGGCGCGCCCGGAGACCGCGCGTGGAGCTCGCGCCCTCCCTGCGAGACGGGCGCATCGCCGCTCCGGCTGGTACCCTCGCGAGATGCGGACGATCGTTCGTGGCGCGTGCCCGCTCGACTGTCCGGACACCTGCGCGTGGCAGGTGACCGTCGAGGACGGGCGCGCCGTCGAGCTCCGCGGCGACCGGGAGCATCCGTTCACCCGCGGCGCGCTCTGCGGCAAGGTCGACCACTACCTCGACGCGCTCTACTCGCCGGACCGGCTCCTCCATCCGCTCAGGCGCGTCGGGGCGAAGGGAGAAGGACGGTTCGAGCGCATCTCCTGGGACGAGGCGCTCGAGCTCGTCACGGCCGGCCTCGGCAGGGCGATCGAGCGCCACGGGCCCGAGTCGGTCCTGCCGTACTACTTCGCCGGCACGATGGGCCTCATCCAGGGCTCGGTGATGGCCGAGCGGTTCTTCGGAGCGCTCGGAGCCTCGCGTCTCCAGCTCACGATCTGCACGGGAGCCGCGAACGCGGCGATGAAGGCGACGCTGGGCGGACACGTCGGCTTCGATCCCGAGGATCTCGTCCACGCACGCCTCGTCCTCCTCTGGGGCGCCAACCTTCTCTCCTCGAACCTCCACCAGTGGCGGTTCGTGCTCGAGGCGCGCGAGCGAGGCGCGCACGTCGTCACGATCGACCCGATCCGGACCGACACGGCCCGGCGCTCGGACGAGCACCTCGCCCTTCGCCCGGGCACGGACGGTGCGCTCGCGCTCGGGCTCGCGCGCGCCGTGCTCGACGCCGGTGCCGCCGACCGCGAGTGGCTCGAGCGCTACACGGTCGGCTGGCCGGAGCTCGAGCAGCGCCTCGGCGAGTGGCCGGTCGAGCGCGCGGCCGACGTCTGCGGGCTCGATCCGGCGGCGGTGCGCCGCCTCGGCGAGCGGCTCGCGGCCACGCGCCCCACGGCGATCAAGATGGGTCTCGGCCTCCAGC
>JBBILK010000493.1:0-2542 GCA_037444965.1 Actinomycetota bacterium
CCTGGCACGACTTCGGGATCACGCTTCGCGGGTTCTGTCGTAGGCCTCCACACAAGCGAAACGGAGGGGAATGCGATGACCCGGCGGTGGCTCACAGGTGCCCTGTTCCTCGTCGTCGTCATCTCGGCCCTTGCCGCGGGCTGCGGCGGAGAGAAGGAGGCCGCGCCGCCGGCGGAGCCTCCCCCGGCGGAGGGGACGGCCCCACCGGAGACTGCGGCTCCGCCCGAGCCCGCCCCGCCGGCGACGACCGAGGAGGGGCCGCGGCCGGTCGCCGGCGGCGTCTACCGGATCGGCGTCGAAGGATCGTTCGGGTTCACGAGCGGCTTCGACCCGACGGGCGAGTACCTCCAGGACACGTTCAACATCTTCTCGAACCTGATGGTGCGAACGCTCGTCGGCTACAAGCACGTCGCCGGGCCCGAGGGGAACGAGCTCGTCCCCGACCTCGCCACCGACATGCCCGAGGTCTCGGAAGACGGGCTCACGTACACCTTCACGCTCAAGGACGGGATCAGGTTCGGGCCGCCCGTGAGCCGGGAGATCACGTCGAAGGACGTGCTCTACGCGTTCGAGCGGATCGGCACGCCGGACGTCGTCGCCCAGTACGGCTTCTACTACGACGTCATCGAGGGCATGGCCGCGTTCACGGCGGGCGAGGCGAGCGAGATCGCCGGCATCCAGACGCCCGACGACAAGACGATCGTCTTCACGCTCACGCAGCCGACGGGGGACTTCCTCTACCGCATCGCCATGCCCGCCGCCGGGCCGATCCCCGAGGAGGTGGCGAGCTGCTTCACGAAGGCCGGTGAGTACGGGCGCTACGTGATCGCCTCCGGCCCCTACATGCTCGAGGGCTCCGAGAAGCTCGACATCACGAGCTGCGAGACGATGAAGCCGATCGCGGGCTACAAGCCGAACACGCAGCTCTTCCTCGTCCGCAATCCCGACTACGACCCCGCGACCGACACCCCCGAGGCGCGGGAGAGCTTCCCCGACCGCTTCGAGTTCGTCATCAACACGAACGCCGACGACATCTTCGACAAGATCAGGGCCGGCGAGCTCGAAGGGGAGCGCGCGTCGATGCCAGCCAAGGTCCTGCGCGAGTACCTCGAGAGCGACGACCTCCGCGACCGGCTCCAGATCAACCCCGACGACGCGGCCTTCTACATCTCGATCAACCTCACGCAGCCGCCGTTCGACGACATCCACGTCCGCAAGGCGCTCAACCTCGTCCTCGACAAGGAGGGCATCCGCCGGGTGCGGGGAGGCGAGACGGCCGGCGAGATCGCGACCCACGCCTTCCCGGACGCGCTCGTCAACAACCTGCTCGCGGACTACGACCCCTATCCGAGCGAGGGCCACACCGGCGACGTCGAGGCCGCGATGGAGGAGATGAAGCAGTCGAAGTACGACACGGACAAGGACGGCGTCTGCGACGCGCCCGAGTGCAAGGACGTCCTCCACGTCACCTTCGCGCTCGAGGAGAACCGGAAGATGGCTCCGATCATCGAGCAGTCGTTCGAGAAGATCGGAGTCACGCTCGAGACCCGCGAGTTCGACGACGCGTTCACGATCGTGCAGACCGTCGCGAAGAACGTGCCCATCCACTCCGTCGGTGGCTGGGGCAAGGACTTCCCGGACGCGTCAACGTTCGCCGTGCTGTTCGACGGGCGGGTGATCATCCCGAACGGGAACATCAACTACTCGCTCGTCGGCCTGACGCCGGAGCAGGCGAAGACGCTCGACGGCCTCACGGGAAGTCTCGAGGGGATCCCGAGCGTCGACGCCGACATCGACGCGTGCGCCGCGATCCCGGCCGGCGACGAGCGCGTCCAGTGCTGGGCGGAGCTCGACAGGAAGATCATGGAAGAGATCGTTCCCTGGATCCCGTACCTCTTCACGAACGGGCGCGACATCATCGGCCCGGCGGTGACGAAGTACGAGTTCGACCAGTTCTCGGGCCTTGCCGGCCTCGCGCACGTCGCGGTGGATCCGTCGAAGCAGTAGCTTGACGCCCGTGGAGCAAGCCCTGCTCGACTGGTTCGCGCGGTCGGGCCGTCACGACCTGCCCTGGCGGCAGACGACCGACCCGTACGCCGTCCTCGTCTCCGAGGTGATGCTCCAGCAGACGCAGGTGCCGCGGGTCGTTCCGCGGTACCTGGAGTGGCTCGAGTGCTGGCCGACCGTCGAGACGCTCGCGGCCGCGCCGCTCGGCGAGGTGATCCTCGCCTGGCAGGGGCTCGGCTACAACCGCCGCGCCGTCTCCCTGCACCGGGCCGCGCAGCGGATCGCCGCCGCGGGCTGGCCGGAGGACCTGACGGCGCTCCCCGGCGTGGGCCGCTACACGGCCGACGCCGTCGCCCGCTTCGCTCTCGGCCGGCCCGTCCTTCCCGTCGACACGAACGTGCGCCGGGTGCTCGAGCGAACGGACGAGTCGTTCTCGCCGCGGAGCGCGGCCGCGTTGATGGACCTCGGCGCGACCGTCTGCCTAGCGTGGACGGTCACCGAGTGGTCCCGACACTCGGGTTGTTGTTCTTCTTGA
>JBBILK010000494.1:0-2318 GCA_037444965.1 Actinomycetota bacterium
AGGCGGCGGACCCGCGGCGAGCGCTTGAGGCGCAGCTGCAGCGAGACCGACAGCGGCAGCACGCGGCCGGTGATCCGGCCTCGCAGCCCGGAGGCGAGGCCGAATCCCTCGTAGAGCGGCTCGAGCCGGTCGGCGAGGTCGACCTTGTACCGCTCGGCGCCGCCCAGGAACTCGACCCGCTCGAGACCCTCGGCGGCGGCCGCCTCGATCGTGTCGAGCGTGTTCAGGAGGCCGGGCGAGAACCGCGAGAAGGCCGGGTCGAAGCCGAGGTGGTAGACGTACATCCGCCCGCAGAGCGCGAAGTAGTAGTGGAACGCGATCGCGCGCCCGTCGAGCCGGAGCGTGACGATGCGGGGCACGTCCTGCTCGGCGAGCGCCGCGAGCACGCTGCGGTTGAACCCGAGCCCGACGGGGGTCGTGAGCTCGGAGCGGTCGGAGCGCCCCTCCCAGCGCCGTGCGTGGACGACGAACGCCTCCTCGAGCGCCGGAGCGAGCTCCTCCCGCGTGCGGGCCACCGTCACGTCGAGGCGGCCGAGCTCGGCGAGCTGGCGGCGCCGGCGCCGGTGGAGGTTGCGGGTCTTCGAGGACGTCCGCTCGTGGTAGACGGCGTCCCACCCACCGGCGAGCTCGAGGACCGGCGCCTCGAGTCGGGGGATCAGGCGGAGACCCGCGGGGCCGGCGGCAGCGACGAGACGGCTTGCGGAGGGCAGGCCGGCGAGGTCGGCGAGATCGAAGTCGGCGGCCGCGCGGCCGAGCAGCTCGCGGGCGATCGCCGGGTCGAGGCCCGGCGCGAGCAGGAGGTCGCCGAGGACCGCCTCGGGGCCGCCCGGGAACCGTGCGACCCGTAGGCCTGCCCGTGAGCCGACGACGAGCGGCAGCGCCGCCGCCAGCCGGCCGTCCCGGTAGGCGACGTGGAAGCGAAGGTCGGCCCTGTCTCCGTAGTGGCAGGCCCATTCGCGAAGCCAGGAGTGGAGCAGGAACGGCGAGGGGCGGGGCATCGCCCGCACGAGCTCGTCCCACTGGTCCCCGAGAGCGGCGAGCTCCTCGGGCGTCGAGACCGTGTCGAAGGTGACCGGCCCCGTCCACCGGCGGAGGGGCACCACCTCGGCCTGGTGCGGCTCAGCGATGGACACGCGTCCGCCTCCACGCGTGCGCGTCCGCGTCCCAGAGGAAGCCCCGGATGCCCTGCTCCGCCACGGCGTGGCTCCGCGACAGCGCGTAGCCCGCCCAGATCAGCGCGGCCACGATCCACAGGTGCCGCCAGTGCAGCGTGTCGATCACGAGGCTGTTCACGAGCAGCCCGAGCCACGCGCCGAGCAGCGCGACCGAGCCGACTCCGTGGACGTCCCGGTCTCGCGCCACGAGCGAGACGGCGAAGACCGTCGTCACCGCGATCAGCAAGAACAGGATCAGGGCGCCGACGAGCCCCTGCTCGAA
Source organism: Actinomycetota bacterium (assembly GCA_037444965.1). Taxonomy (GTDB): domain Bacteria; phylum Actinomycetota; class Thermoleophilia; order Gaiellales; family Gaiellaceae; genus JBBILK01. Next base: position 1,438 of record JBBILK010000494.1, read on the forward strand.
GGCCAGCCGTACGTAGAGGCTGTGAGCGGACCGCTCGAGGAACGTCTCCACCTGCCCGGGGCCGTAGCCGAGCAGGTGATCCGTAATCCGGTTGAAGGCCTCCGCCTGCGTGCCGAACCGCTCCTGATCGTAGGCCTGCCCGACGGATCTGGACTCGAAGAACCGGAGCGAGCCGGTGGCGAGCAGCAGGATGAAACCGACGAGGCCGGCGGCGAGCACGACGACCGCGGCTTTCGCCGCCCGGTGGAGGCCCCGCCGGCGCACCGTGTAGACGAGGATCACCGTCGCGACCGCAACCGCCATGTTGAGCCAGGCCCCGCGCGAGAACGCGAAGACCACACCCGCGGCGAGCATGACGAACGTCGCCAACTTCCACCGCAGCCTCCAGTCGAGCAAACGGGGCCGCGCGATCTCCTCGAGCACGATCACGGCCGCCGGCACCAGGAACGGAGCGAAGACGTTCGGGTCCTTGAACAGCCCCTGCGCGCGCAACAGGCCCTCCTGGCCGTAGACGAGGTAGACGCGCCCGGGCAAGGCGACCTCGAGCGCGACGAGGGCGACGAGCGCGGACGCCGCGGCGGCCACGATGTAGACCGTTATCGCCCGCCGCGTCAGCTCGGCGTTCCCGAACACGCCCGTCAGCCAGGCGGCGAGCGCGATCAGGTAGAGCGTGATCACCTCGTAGCGCACCGCGTCGGAGAAGCCCTCCGCGTTCACCATCGAGAGCAGGGTCACCACCGCCAGCGCGACGAGGAGCAGGCTCACCGCCTGTGGCAGCCTCAGCCACTGGCGCCTCGAGACGAGAGCGGCGAGGATCAGAATCGCGAAGACGATGTCGACCGGCGCGGGCTCCTGCCGGACGAACACGAGCAGCGCGAAGC
>JBBILK010000494.1:2328-2537 GCA_037444965.1 Actinomycetota bacterium
TCAGGACGAGCGTGTCGGGGGTACCCGCCGCGAGGACGAGCGCAACGCCGAGAACAGCGAAAACGGCCGGGAGCAGGACGGTTGTGTGCTCCGGAAGCCGGTCGGCGCCGACGGCGAGCCCGAGGCCGGCGACCGCGGCTAGGAGGAGGAGAGAGCCGGCGAGGTAGCCGCTACGCCCGTGTGCGACCGTCGAGCTCAGCCCGCGAACC
>JBBILK010000495.1:0-2533 GCA_037444965.1 Actinomycetota bacterium
CGAAGCGCGCGAAGGCGAAGAACTGTCGCAGCGCCCGGGCCATGACGAAGCAGTAGTTGGCGTAGAGGTCGTCGTCGTCGGGATGGCGCGAGCGAATCTCGTTCGCGAAGGCGAAGGTGTCGGTGGCGAACACCGCGAGCAGGAGCGCGAAGAGCGCGTCCCGCCCGTGCTCCGGGATATCGCGGATGAGGATGAGGTGGCCGAGACCGAGGCCGATCCAGACGACGCCGAGGAGCGTCACCGAGAGCGAGACCGTCGCCGCCTGGCGCGTCTCCGCGAACAGCACGAACAGGAAGGCGAGCGGGAGGGTGAGGACGACGCCGGCTGCCATCCAGCCCGGCCCGCCGAGCTGGATCCCGGCGAGCACGGCGGCCAGCCCGGCGAAGCCGGCGAGCGTCAGCGGCCTGAACTGGCGGCCGGCCCGGTACAGCTCGTCGAGCGCGAGCACGCCCGCGACTGCGACGAGCGCGAACATCCACCAGCCGCCGAGGTGGGCCGCTCCGAGCACGATCGGCAGCCCGATCGCGGCGACCAGCACCCGCGAGATCGCGTTGCTCATCGGCCGCCGTACCGGCGGCGGCGGCTGGCGTACTCGCGAAGCGCCCGGCTCAGGTCGGCCTCGCCGAAGTCCGGCCAGAGCGTCTCGGTGAAGACGAGCTCCGTGTAGGCGAGCTGCCAGAGCAGGAAGTTCGACACCCGCAGCTCGCCCGACGTACGGATCAGGAGATCGGGCTCGGGCATGTCCGGGGCGTAGAGGCGCGACGCGATCGCGTTCTCGTCGATGTCCCGCGGGTCGACGCCCTCCTCGACGAGCCGGCGCGCGGCCTCGACGATCTCGGCCCGGCCGCCGTAGTCGAACGCGATCCAGAGGCTGAGCCGGTGGTTTCCGCTCGTCGTCTCCTCGACCGCCTCCATCGTCCGGCGGACCGAGGCCGGTGCCCGATCGCGCCGGCCGACGAACCGAACCCGAACGCCCTGCTCCATCAGGCTCGGAAGCTCGCGCTCGATCGTCTCGCCGAAGAGCTCCATGATCGCCTCGACCTCCTCCGAGGAGCGCGACCAGTTCTCCGTCGAGAACGCGAACAGGCAGAGCGACTCGATCCCGAGGTCGAGGGCGGCCTGGATCGCCCGCCGGGCCGCCTTCGTTCCCGCTCGGTGCCCGAGGACGACGGGAAGGCCGCGCCGCCTGGCCCAGCGGGCGTTGCCGTCCATGATGATGGCCACCGCCCGGACTTCGTCCGGCCGGTGGCTAGCCGGGGCGCCAGCTGCACCCCAGAGAGTCCGTAGTCGCGAGAGAACGTTCACCGGCCAGAGATCCTCGAGGACGCCTACACCTCGAGAATCTCGTCTTCTTTCTTCTTCAGGAGCTCGTCGACCCTGCGGACGTGCTCGTCCGTCAGCTTCTGGAGCTTCTCCTCCGCCCGCCGTTCCTCGTCGTCGCCGACCTCGCCCTCACGGGCAAGCTCCTTCAGGTCGTGCATCACGTCCCGGCGGACGTTCCTGATCGCGACCCGGCCCTCCTCGGCGAGGTGGCGGACGACCTTGACGAGCTCCTTCCGCCGCTCCTCGGTGAGCTGGGGGATCGGCAGGCGAATGAGCTTGCCGTCGTTCGAGGGCTGCAGGCCGAGATCCGACTCCATCACCGCCCGCTCGATGGCTTTCAGCGACGAGGGGTCGAACGGCTGGATCGTCAGCATCCTCGGCTCGGGCACGTTGATCGTGGCGAGCTGCTTCACGGGTGTCTTCTGACCGTAGTAGTCGACGGTGATCCGGTCGAGGAGAGCCGCGGAGGCCCGTCCGGTCCGGACGGTGTTGAACTCGTGCAGCGCCGCCTCGACGGACTTGTCCATCCGCCGGTTCGCATCGTCGAGGAGCTCGTCGATCATGCGTCCCTCCCAGGCGTCGAGATGATGGTGCCGACCCGTTGCCCCGAGACGAGGCGTTCGACGTTCCGCTCGTCGTCGAGGCCGAAGACGTAGATCGGCAGCCCGTTGTCCATGCAGAGCGAGAGCGCCGTCGTGTCCATCACCTTCAGCCCGCGCTCGATCGCCTCCTTGTGCGTCAGCTCGGGCAGGAAGCTCGCGCTCGGGTCGAGCTTCGGATCGCCGTCGTAGACACCGTCGACGCCGTTCTTCCCCATCAGCAGGGCGTCCGCGTTGATCTCGAGCGCGCGGAGAGCGGCGGCGGTGTCGGTGGTGAAGAACGGGTTCCCCGTGCCGCACGCGAAGATCACGATCCGGCCCTTCTCGAGGTGCCGGATCGCGCGCCGGCGGATGTACGGCTCGGCGACCTCGCTGACCGTGATCGCCGAGAGCACCCGCGTCTGCGCGCCGAGCTTCTCGAGCGCGTCCTGCACGGTCGATGTCGGCGTCGCCGCTGCGACGCAGAATCAGGCGCTGAATGGTCTCGTCTTCCTGTACCGCTCGGTGTTGGGGCGGGACTTCGCCGAGCTCGACGGCTTGATCCGCGCACAGCGGCCGCGGCGGCTGCCCGTGGTGCTCACGGTCGACGAGGTGCGCGGGCTGCTCGATCG
>JBBILK010000496.1:0-2530 GCA_037444965.1 Actinomycetota bacterium
CACACGTAGCTGCCGTGCTTCGACGCCGTGTCGACCGTCTTGTAGTGGGTCAGCGCCGCGTGGCCGACGGCGTGCGCGAGCTGGTGGCAGTTCGAGAGCACGTAGCCGCTCTCGTCGCGAAGCCGTGCGAGCTCCGCCATCGCCGCCTCGCCGCCCTCGCTCCGGACGACGTCTCCGAGGTAGCGGTCGTAGCAGGCGAAGCTGTCCCGCTCGGAGCCGCAGATGCCGCCCTCGCCACCGACGGCGAAGACGAGGATCGGCGGTAGCGCGACCGCGGCCACGAGCGCGAGCCCCGCGACGAGGCGCACCCGCAGGGACATCCGGGCCCAGAGTCGCTTCAGCCGGCCGACCATCCAGCGCGATTATTGCGAACCTCGCCTGCTCCATGAGCGGCCGTCCGGAGTTTGTGATAGAACTGCCCGCCGGCGCGGCTCGGCTCGTGGAGCGGGATCTCGGCTCCTCGGCCTGCGCCTTTGCAGGCACTTCGTGACGGACGAGGAGACGGGACACCGACCATGTTCTTCCAAGACCACAGCGTTCTCTTCGCGCTCCTCTGCGCGGTCGTCGGCGTCGGCTACGGACTCGGGCTCACCCTCTGGGTGCTCGGCCGGCCCGCGGGCTCGGAGCGGATGCAGGAGATCGCGAGGGCGGTGCAGGAGGGCGCGGGCGCCTACCTGAAGCGGCAGTACACGACGATCGCGGTCGTCGCGATCGTCCCCTTCCTGCTGCTCGGTCTCTACGACAAGCTCGGCTGGGGAACCGCCTTCGGGTTCCTCGTGGGCGCCCTGCTCTCCGCTGCCGCGGGCTTCATCGGCATGAACGTCGCCGTGCGCTCGAACGTCCGCGTCGCCGAGGCGGCGAAGCAGGGGCTGACGCCGGCGCTCGACGTCGCGTTCCGGGCGGGCTCAGTGACGGGCCTCCTCGTCGTCGGGCTCGGCCTGCTCGGCGTCGCCGGCTACTACCTGTTCCTCACGCAGATCCTCGACAACTCGCCCGACTCCGCGATCGACGACCTCGTCGGGCTCGCGTTCGGCGGCTCGCTGATCTCCGTGTTCGCCCGTCTCGGCGGCGGCATCTACACGAAGGCCGCCGACGTCGGCGCCGACCTCGTCGGCAAGATCGAGGCCGGCATCCCCGAGGACGACCCGCGCAACCCCGCCGTGATCGCCGACAACGTGGGCGACAACGTCGGCGACTGCGCCGGGATGGCCGCCGACCTGTTCGAGACCTACGCGGTCACGGCCGTCGCCGTGATGCTGCTCGGGACGCAGTTCCCGGCGAGCGACCTCTACCTCTACCCGCTCGCGCTCGGCGGCATGTCGATCCTCGCCTCCGTGATCGGCACGCTCTTCGCCCGGGTCGGGCGGAGCGGCTCGATCATGAACGCCCTCTACAAGGCCGTCATCGTCGCGACCGTGCTCGCGGCGATCGGCTTCATCCCCGTGACGCTCGCCTTCGACGGCGACACGTTCAGCTTCTGGGAGCTGTACGGCTCCGCCCTGATCGGCCTCGCGGTCACGTTCCTGCTCGTCGCGATCACCGAGTACTACACCGGCACGCGCTGGCATCCGGTGAAGGCGATCGCCGAGGCCTCCCAGACCGGTCACGCCACGAACATCATCGCCGGCCTCGCCTTCGGCATGCAGGCGACCGCCGCCCCGGTGCTCGTGATCGCGGCCGGCATCATCGGCGCGTACTACGCCGCCGGACAGGAGCTCTACGGCATCGGCGTCGCCGTGATGGCCCAGCTGTCGATGACCGGCCTGATCGTCGCGCTCGACGCGTACGGCCCCGTCACGGACAACGCGGGCGGCATCGCCGAGATGGCCGACCTGCCCGAGTCGGTGCGCGGCATCACCGACCCCCTGGACGCGGTCGGCAACACGACGAAGGCCGTCACCAAGGGCTACGCGATCGGCTCCGCGGGCCTCGCCGCCCTGATCCTCTTCGACGAGTACACCCGCGGTCTCGGCGACGAGGGGCTGTCGGTGAGCTTCTCGCTCGACGACCCGTGGGTGATCGCCGGCCTCTTCGTCGGGGGCTTGATGCCGTTCCTCTTCGCCTCGCTCGCGATGACCGCCGTCGGGCGCGCCGGCGGCGAGGTCGTCGAGGAGGTGCGCCGCCAGTTCCGGGAGAACCCGGGGATCATGGAGGGAACCGTGCGCCCCGACTACTCGCGCGCCGTCAGCATCGTCACCGGGCGCGCGCTCAGGCTGATGATGGCGCCGGCGCTGATCCCGGTGCTGATCCCGATCGTGGTCGGGATCATCCGTCCCGAGATGCTCGGCGGCCTGCTCATCGGCACGATCGTGACGGGGCTCTTCCTCGCGATCGCCATGACCTCGGGCGGCGGCGCCTGGGACAACGCGAAGAAGCTGATCGAGGACGGCGCGTTCGGCGGCAAGGGCTCGGAGGCCCATGCGGCCGGCGTCACCGGCGACACCGTCGGCGACCCCTACAAGGACACGGCCGGTCCCGCGATCAACCCGATGATCAAGATCGCGAACATCGTCGCGATCCTGATCATCCC
>JBBILK010000497.1:0-2525 GCA_037444965.1 Actinomycetota bacterium
AGCGCTCTTCGAGGCCGCGAAGGGCACGGGCCGCCTCGCGGCCGTCCGCACCGACTTCGCGGATCTCGCCACGGCCGTCGACGCATCGGCAGAGCTGCGCAACCTCCTCCGCAACCCGCAGATCGACGCTCGCGCCAAGAAGGCCGGCGTCGATGCCGTCTTCGCGACGCCGACGAGGTCTTCCGCAACTTCCTGAAGGTGCTCGCCGAGAAGGGCCGTCTGGCCGAGGTGGACGCGATCCAGCGCGAGTTCGAGCGCCTCGTGGCCGCCGAGGAGCGCGTGCTCGAGGTGGAGCTGACCACCGCCCGCGAGCTGACCGACGCCGAGGCGGGCGAGATCGTCGAGCAGATCGCCCGCGCCTCCGGTCGCCGGGTCGAGGCGAAGCGGTCGGTGGATCCGAGCCTGATCGGCGGCATCGTCCTCCAGGCCGGCTCGTTCCGCGCCGACGCGAGCGTCCGCGGGCGCCTCGAGGCCCTCCGGCAAGAGCTTTCCCCGAGCTGAGCAACACCCGCCCAACAAGGAGCTGATCGCCTGTGAAGCTACGCCCCGAAGAGATCACCTCGATCCTCAAGCAGCGGATCGAGCAGTTCGACGTCGAGGCCGACCTCGCCGAGGTCGGCACCGTCCTCCAGGTCGGCGACGGGATCGCCCGCGTCTACGGCCTCGAGAGCTGCTTCGCGATGGAGATGCTCGAGTTCGAGCACGGCGTGATCGGTCTCGCGCTGAACCTCGAGACCGACAACGTCGGCGCGGCGCTCTTCGGCCCGTGGGAGGAGATCAACGAGGGCAGCCCGGTCAAGCGCACCGGCCGCGTCGCGAGCGTCCCGGTCGGCGAGGACCTCGTCGGGCGGATCGTCGACCCGCTCGGCAACCCGCTCGACGGGCAGGGGCCGATCGGGACGACCGAGCGGCGCCCGCTCGAGTTCAAGGCCCCGGGCGTGGTCGACCGTCAGCCCGTGAAGGAGCCGCTCCAGACCGGCCTGAAGGCGATCGACTCGATGATCCCGATCGGCCGGGGCCAGCGCGAGCTGATCATCGGCGACCGCTCGACGGGCAAGACCGCGATCCTCGTCGACACGATCCTGAACCAGCGCGGGGGCGACGTGATCTGCGTCTACGTCGCGATCGGGCAGAAGGCCTCGAGCGTGGCGCAGGTGTACCAGCGCCTGAAGGACGCGGGCGCGATGGACTACACGATCATCGTCAGCGCGCCCGCCTCCGAGGCGGCTCCGATCAAATGGATGGCCCCCTACGCCGGCTGCGCGATGGGCGAGTACTTCCTCTACTCGGGCCGGCACGCGCTCTGCATGTACGACGATCTCTCGAAGCACGCGGACGCCTACCGGCAGATGTCGCTGCTGCTCCGCCGGCCGCCCGGGCGCGAAGCGTTCCCCGGCGACGTCTTCTACCTGCACTCGCGGCTGCTCGAGCGCGCCTGCAAGCTCTCCGACGAGCTCGGCGGGGGCTCGCTGACCGCGCTCCCCCTGATCGAGACGCAGGCCGGCGACGTGTCGGCGTACATCCCGACGAACGTGATCTCGATCACGGACGGCCAGATCTTCCTCGAGGCCGACCTCTTCTACTCCGGCGTGCGCCCGGCGATCAACGTCGGCATCTCGGTCTCGCGCGTCGGCGGCAACGCGCAGACGAAGGCGATGAAGAAGGTGGCCGGGCGGCTCCGGCTCGATCTCGCGCAGTACCGAGACCTCGAAGCCTTCGCCCAGTTCGGCTCCGAGCTCGACGCGGTCACCCAGCGGACGCTCGCGAACGGCGAGCGCATGGTCGCGACGCTCAACCAGCCCCAGTACCGGCCGTGGCCGATGGAGGAGCAGGTCGTCGCGATCTTCGCCGGCATCCACGGCTACCTCTCCGACGTCCCGACGCCGCAGGTTCCGCGCTTCCAGGAGGAGCTGCGCGAGCACCTCCGGGCCGAGGAGACGATCTACAGGGAGCTCCGCGAGCAGAAGGACCTCTCGGACGACCTCCAGGAGCGGCTGCACGCGGAGATCAAGCGCTTCAAGGAGCGCTTCGCCGTCGCCGCCGAAGCCGGCCTCGTGGGGGCCGCCGGCTAGGCGATGGCAACCCAGCAAGACCTCAAGCGCCGGATCCGGTCGGTCCGCAACACGCGCAAGATCACGAAGGCGATGGAGCTCGTCGCCGGCGCCCGGCTGCGCCGGGCCGAGGCGCGGATCCAGGCGATGCGCCCGTACGCGGAGCGGATGCGCGAGCTCATGATCGGGACGGCACGAGCCGCCGGGCCCTCGAGCGCCCGGCTGCCCCTGCTCGAGGCGCGCGAGAGCGTCCGCAACGTCGCGATCCTGGCGGTCACCGGCGACCGCGGCCTCGCCGGCCCCTTCAACTCGCAGATCCTGCGGCGGGCGTTCGCGCGGCCGTCCTGATCAGTCGATCGCGTGCGGGAGACCGAGATCATCACCACGCCCGAACAGTTCCTCCTCGCGGTGCACCGCCGGCGGCCCGGCTGGACCCGCCGCGGCAACGCGCTCGCCCGCACCTTCGAGTTTCCC
>JBBILK010000498.1:0-2524 GCA_037444965.1 Actinomycetota bacterium
CTTCGAGGCGGCGCCCGCGTGGAGAGGCACGACCGCTCCGACCTCGAGCGACAGCCGCAGCCGCCGAGCCGCCTCGATCCGGTCGACGCAGAGGGCGCCGAGCTGCCCGCGGTCGAACACCGAGAGCGTGGCGGTCTCGTGCGTCTCGGCAGCCAGGCGCTCGAGCACCGGGCGCAGGACGGTGCGGACGTCGAAGGCGGTCGCCGCGCGGTGACCGAGCGTGACGGCGGCGACGCCGAGGCGGAAGCGGCCGCCGCCGACGTCTCGCAAGAGCCCGTGCGACTCGAGGGCGCGGACGATCCGGTAGGCGGTCGACACGGGCAGGCCGGCGGTCTCGCCGATCCCGGCCACGGTCCACTCGGGGCGCTGCTCGGTGAAGAGCCCGATCACCCCGAGCGCCCGCTCGAGGACCCGCGGGCCGCCTGCCCCGCGCGTGGCGGCCGGGCGGGTCATGCGGGCAGGCCCAGCAGCACCGCCGGATTCGCCTTCGTCATCTTCTCGAGCTCGTCGTAGGGAGCACCCGCGTCGAGGAGCGAGGCGAGCAGCATCCGCATGCCCTCGGGATGCGGAGCCGCCGAGGCCTGCCCGAGGTCGGAGCTCAGCACGAGCCGGTCGCCGCCCAGCTCGGCGATCCACGACGCGAGCTCGGTCGGGTTCTGCTCCCAGAAGATCGGCGAGACGCAGGAGACGGCGACGTACTCGAGGTACGCGCCCTTCGCGATCAGCTCCCGCTGCACGTCGAGCGGGAGCTTGCAGAGGGCCCAGTTCGCGTGCGTGACGAGGAACTTCGAGACGCCCCGGCGGTTCGCTGCCTCGAGCAGGGCGCGGATCTCCGCAAGGCTGAGATGCCCGGTCGCGAGGCAGACGTCCTCCTCGGCCACGAGGTCGAGGACGGCCAGAGCCTCCTCCGTGAGCCTGCCCTCGCCGTCGAAGACGGTGACTCCCGCTCCGGCGCGCTGCTTCCGCATCCGCCCGAGCTGGGGGTAGTCGGGCATGTCGAAGTACTCGGAGTGCCACTTCGAGTGGTTGCTCGGCATCCAGACCACCTTCGCTCCGTAGTGGAGGGCGGCCTGGACGACGTAGGGGTTGACGCCGCCGACGGAGCGGTTGAGGACGATCCCGCCGAACGGCTCGACCTCGCCGTACAGCTTCCGCACGTGGTAGGCGCGGCCGGTCGTCGAGCTGTCGTGGTCCTTGAGGACGAATCCGCGCAGGCCGTAGTCGATCGCATACTTCGCGAGATCGGTGTCGTCGATCGGCCGGCGGAAGAGGGCGGGGTGGGTGTGGGCGTGCATGTCGATCGCGCCCTGCAGGAGCTCGAGATCGGGTCTCGTCACGGCACGGCCTCCTTCGAGTCGTCGGTGCTTGACAGCTCGTCCGGGACGATGCTAGCGTGGGTTGCCGTCTAGCGGCAATAGATTCTCACCGCATGGGAACCGAGCTCGAAGAGGCCATTCCCTCGCGGCAGCGGCCGCTCGAGCTGCACGGCCGCGTCGCGATCGTCACCGGCGCGGGCAAAGGGATCGGCCGCGCAGTCAGCGAGCTCTTCGCCCGGGAAGGCGCCTCGCTCGTGCTCGCCGGGCGCGACCCCGCCGCGCTCGAGCCGCTCGCCGCCGAGCTCACGGAGGCGTCGGAGGCGGGCCGGGCAGTGGCGCAGGTCTGCGACGTGACCCGGGAGGACGGGCGGCTCGCCGAGCGGGCGCTCGACGAGTTCGGGCGGATCGACGTCCTCGTCAACAGCGCCGGAGGCACCGGCCCGATCGAGACCCCGTGCCACGAGTACCCGGCGGACGAGTTCCGGGCGATCCTCGACCTCAACGTCGTCGGGACGTTCCTGCCCTGCAAGGCGGCGATCCCGGCGATGATCGAGCGCCGGTACGGGCGGATCGTCAACATCGCCGGGACGTCCGGCCTGCGCGGCTACCGCAACCGGAGCGGCTACTCGGCCTCGAAATGGGCGGTTCGCGGCTTCACCCGGACGCTCGCCCTCGAGCTCGGACCCTACGGGATCACGGTCAACGACGTCTGTCCGAACGTCACGCACGGCGCGCGCATGGAGCGGATCGTGCGCACGAAGGCGGAGCGCCTCGGCAAGACGCCGGAGGAGGTCTACGCGGACTTCTCGGGCCAGACCGCGCTCGGTCGCTTCGTCGACGAGATCGACGTCGCCGAGGCGGTGCTCTTCCTCGCCTCCGAGCGGGCCCGGAACGTCACCGGGCACGACATCGTGGTCGACGCGGGCTGGGACGTCTAGCGGAATCGCCTCGTGCACCCGCGGCCGTTCGAGTACACGAAGGCGACCTCTGTCGGCGAAGCCGTCGCCGCGCTCGCCGGCGACGAGGAGGCCCGGGTGCTCGCCGGCGGCCAGAGCCTCGTCCCGATGCTGAGCCTCGGGCTCGCCCGGCCGTCGCTCCTCGTCGACGTGGGCGGGCTCGACCTCGCCGGCGTCGAGCGCCGAAACGGCGTCGCCGTCGTCGGAGCGCTCACCCGCCAGCGCGAGCTCGAGCGCAGCGCGCGGGCGCGC